>DASPOP010000221.1:0-4488 GCA_035625955.1 Steroidobacteraceae bacterium
AGGTGGTGCACGCCGATCGCCGGGATCTTCCATGCATAAGCGAGGCTCGCCGCGAGCGAGGCGCCGGTGAGCAACGCGCCGATCAGGCCGGGACCGGCGGTGTAGGCGATGCCGGACAGATCCGCGGGGCGGGTGGCCGAGCTCGCCAGTGCCGCTTTCACCAGCGGCAGGAGTCGGCGCACGTGATCGCGCGAAGCGAGCTCCGGCACCACACCCCCATAGGTGCGATGCAGCTCCACCTGGCTGTAGAGCTCGTGCGACAGGAGACCCGCCTCCGCGTCCAGCACGGCGGCGGCGCTCTCATCGCAGGAGGATTCGATGGCGAGTACGCGCATGGCGGGGAAATTCTAGACGATCCCACGCCCGCGCCGCCGGGCCGACGGGCCGCGAGTCACGGCATCGTGCCGTGACTCACGCACCGCGCCGCTACTTGGTGGCGGTTCGGATCTTCTCCGCCGAGGCGACCAGCTCGTGCACCCTCACCATCGCCTGGTCGGCCGCCGCCCGGGCGCATTCCGCGTCGCTCGGCGTCGCATCCGGATACTGCCGGCCGATGTCCTTGCAGGCCTGTTCCGCCGCATCCTTGACGCGCTGCTCGAAGGCCGCCGCCCCCGTCTTGGTGGACAGATCGAGCCCCTCGGAGCTCACCCCGTAGCTCAGCGTGACGTCCTTGATCGGCACGCCGCTCGCGGTCTTGCCGACCGTCTTCGCGGTGATGGCGCTGCTGATCACCCGCGTCGCCTGGACCTTCACTTCCGGGATGCCCTGCCCCAGGGCTACCCCGGCGATGAGTGCCGCCGCCGCGGACGCTGCAACAAGTTTGACGCTCATGGTTTTTCCCTCCGTTTTTCCCTCGCTATGACCTCGGCAGGTTCAGGCCGGCGGCGGGAGTCCTCAATACGTACTTGTGGAGCGTTGCTTTTGCCTTTGCTGCGCCGCTCTCGTAGAATCCCCCGCCCCCGTGCGGCGTGCCTCCGGGCATCCCCCTCGGGCGCGGGAGAAATTTCCTTATCCGTCAATGACCTGAGGTTTCGATGCCGAGCGTGCGAGTGCGTGAGAACGAGTACTTCGATGCCGCCCTGCGGCGTTTCAAGCGCGCCTGCGAGAAGGCCGGCATTCTCACCGAGCTCCGCCGCCGCGAGTTCTACGAAAAGCCGACTCAGGAGCGCAAGCGCAAGAAGGCGGCCGCGATCAAGCGCCACATGAAGCGCGTCTCCCGCGACGGCATGCGCAGCTCCCGCTGACGCGGCGCCTCGCCACTCATCGCTCCGCTCCACCCGGCGATTCCCCGACACCGACGGCTACTGACGGCGGCCGCGTACCCATGGCGCTGAAAGAACGCATCACCGAAGACATGAAGACGGCGATGAAGGCCGGCGACAAGGAGCGCCTCGGCACCATCCGCCTGGCGCTGGCCGCCATCAAGCAGCGCGAAGTCGACGAGCGCATCACGCTCGATGACACGCAGGTGCTCGCGGTGCTCGACAAGATGATCAAGCAGCGCCGCGAGGCCATTGCCCAGTTTCAGACTGGCGGGCGCGCGGACCTGGTCGCCAGGGAGACCGCCGAGATCGGCGTGCTGCAGGGCTATCTGCCTGCGCAGATGAGCGAGGCGGAGCTCGATGAACTGATCGCCCAGTCGATCGCCGCGGCCGGCGCCACCTCGGTGAAGGACATGGGCAAGGTGATGGCGCTGGTGAAGCCCAAGGCGCAGGGGCGCGCGGATCTCGGCGCCGTCAGTGCACGGATCAAGCAGAAGCTCAGCTGATTCCTTTATAGTCTCGGGCCGGGCGCACGGCCTCAAGACGCCGCGCCCTTCAAGCAGTGGGACGCATTCCCCAGCACTTCATCGACGAGCTCATCGCCCGCGCCGACATCGTGGAAGTGATCGGCTCGCGCGTGCAGCTGAAGAAGTCGGGACGCGAGTACAAGGCCTGCTGCCCGTTCCACACCGAGAAGACGCCTTCCTTCTGGGTGAGCCCCGACAAGCAGTTCTATCACTGCTTCGGCTGCGGCAAGCACGGCACCGTGCTCGGCTTCCTCATGGACTACGATCACCTCGCCTTCCCTGAAGCGGTCGAGGAGCTCGCCTCCCGCCTGGGGCTCGAGGTCCCGCGCGAGGGCGGCAGCGATGGCGGCCCGCCGCGCGCCGACGAGCCTCTGTATGAGCTCATGGCGCGGGTCGCGCGTTTCTACGTCGAAAGCCTGGGGCGCGAACCGCGGGCGCGCGACTATCTCGCCAGGCGCGGGCTGAATGCCGAGACCCTCGAGCGCTTTCAGATCGGCTACGCGCCGAATTCCTGGAACGAAGTGCTGAAGCGCTTCGGCACCGACGACGCGCTGCGCCGGCGTCTACAGGACACCGGGCTCATCATCGAGCGCGAGCGCGGCCAGGCGCAGTTCAGCGATCGCCACTACGACCGCTTCCGCGACCGCATCATGTTCCCGATCCGCGATACCCGCGGCCGCGTAATCGCCTTCGGCGGCCGCATCATCGACGCCGGCGAGCCCAAGTACCTGAACTCCCCCGAGACGGTGTTGTTCCACAAGGGGCGCGAGCTCTACGGCCTCTACGAGACGCGCCGGGCGCGTACCAGCCTGAAGCGCCTCGTCATCGTCGAAGGCTACATGGACGCCGTGCGGCTGCATCAGGAGGGCATCGACTACGCGGTGGCGACGCTCGGCACCGCGACCACGGCCGAGCACTTCCGCCGCATCTTCCGCCTGGTGCCCGAGGTGGTGTTCGCCTTCGACGGCGACCGCGCCGGGCGCGCCGCGGCGTGGCGCGCGCTGCAGCAGGCCCTGCCCGAGGCCCGCGAGGGACGCCAGATCCGCTTCCTGTTCCTGCCGGAGGGTCACGATCCCGACACGCTCGTGGCCGCCGAAGGGCGGGCGGCCTTCGAGCAGCGCCTCACGGAGGCACTGCCGCTGTCCGAGTACCTGGTGCGTGAGCTCTCCGAGCAGAGCGACCTGAGCCACGCCGACGGACGGGCGCGCTTCGCCGAGAGCGCGCGGCCGCTCTACCAGAAGGTGCCCGCCGGCGTTTACAGCGAGCTCCTCCTCGGGCGGCTCGCACAGGTCGTGGGCCTGCCACCCGAGCGGCTCGAGGACCTCTGGAGCAGGGCGCCGGGTGCGCCGACTGCGGCGGCCGCGGCACCAGCTGAGCGAAGCCCGCCCGAGCGCAGCCGCACGAGTGCCGGACGCGGCAGCCTCGTGCGGCAGGCAATCGTGCGGCTGGTGCACTTCCCGGCCATCGCCGCCGAGGTGAGCCCGGCCGAGCGCTCCGGCCTCGACGGATCCGAGGAGGCGGGAATCACGCTGCTGCGCGAGCTCCTCGACAACCTGCGCGAGCAGCCGGCGCAGATCTCCGCCCAGGTGATCCAGCGCTGGGCCGGGCGCGAAGGCGGCGAGTCACTGCAGAAGCTGCTCGAGCGTGAGGAGGTCATCACGGATGCGGCGGCGGCGGCGGGCGAGCTGCGCGGGGCGCTGGTGAAGCTGGCGGATCTCGCGGCCGAGCGGCGGCTCCAGGCACTCGAGGCGAAGAGTCGGGCCGGACCCCTCACTTCAAATGAGCTTCAGGAATTTCAAAGACTTATATCAATCATGGGCGCCCGTGACGCCCGCCGCGGCTAGGCGGAATTTGGCGAATTGGCTCCTGTCAAATAGAATTGCGAGCTTTGCCTTGGCGCCCCTTGAGGCGGCCGGTTTTCGGCAGCACATAGGGGATCGAAGCCCACCGCGCCCCCGGGACACATGACACGCAAGCACAAGCCCCAGACTACGCACAAGAAGCGCCCGTCCGCACACGCCCCCAAGCCCGCAAAATCGGCTGCCACCCGCAAGGCGGTCGCCGCGGTCGCGAGCCTGCGCGACAAGGAGCGCGCCCATGCGGCGGCGCTGGCCGCGCGCAAGGGTGCCCCCGCGGGACGCGCTGCGGCTGCGCACGGCAAAGTGAACGACAGCCCGCGCCCCGCGGACGCCAGGAGCGCGCCGGGCAAGCCGGGCGACAAGCGCCCGCTCGCGCTCGAGCGGCGTGGACCCGTCATGCCGGAGGACCGGCAGTCGCAGCTCAAGCTTTTGATCGCGCGCGGCAAGGAACAGGGCTATCTCACCTACGCGCAGGTCAACGATCACCTGCCGTCCGAGATCGTCGATCCCGAGCAGATCGAGGACATCGTCAACACCATCAACGACATGGGCATCCCGGTGTACGAGAAGGCACCGGACACCGAGTCGCTGCTGGCGAGCGAGCCCTCGGCGCCCGCCGACGAGGAAGCGATCGAGGAGGCGGCGGCTGCCCTCGCCGCGCTCGATGCCGAGCTCGGCCGCACCACCGATCCGGTGCGCATGTACATGCGCGAGATGGGCACGGTCGAGCTGCTGACGCGCGAGGGCGAGATCCGCATCGCCAAGCGCATCGAGGAGGGGCTGGACGCGGTGCGCAGCGCCCTCGCGCTCTACCCGCCCACGCATGATTTCCTGCTGAGA
>DASPOP010000222.1:0-17446 GCA_035625955.1 Steroidobacteraceae bacterium
AGCTCCGATCACGCCGCCACCTTCGCCCGCTACCTGATCGAGACACGCCTCGGCCTGCTGACCGCCTCGGCCGCACCATCGGTGAGCTCGGTGTACGAAGTGGCACCCGACCTGGTCGGCGCCGTGATGATCGCGATCTCGCAGTCGGGCGCAAGCCCCGACCTGCTCGCGACCGTGAGCCGCGCGCGCACCAATGGGGCGCGCATCGTGGCGATGGTGAATGCCGAGAGCTCGCCGCTCGCGCAGCTCGCCGACGATCTCATTCCGCTCGGCGCGGGCGCTGAGCTGAGCATCGCCGCGACCAAGAGCTACATCGCCTCGCTCGCCGCCGTCGTGCAGCTGGTCGCGAGCTGGGCGCGCGACGCCGGGCTCGCCGCGGCCCTGGAGAACGCGCCGCCGCTGCTGGAGCGTGCCTTCGGGCTCGACTGGAGCGCGGCGGTCTCGCAGCTCGCGGGGGCCAACAACCTGTACGTGATCGGGCGCGGCCCGGGACTCGGGATCGCGCAGGAGGCGGCGCTCAAATTCAAGGAGACCTGCGGACTGCATGCCGAGGCGCTCTCGGCCGCGGAGCTGCGCCATGGGCCGATGGCGCTGGTGCGCGCGCACTTTCCGCTGCTCATCTTCACGCAGGACGATGAGAGCCGCGCCGGGGTGGTGCAGCTCGCCGGCGAGCTCGCGCGCTCCGGCGCTGCAGTGCTCGTCGCCGGGGCCGAGGTGGCGCAGGCCACCGTGCTGCCGACCGAGCGCGCGCACCCGGTGATCGAGCCGCTGCTCTACGCGCAGAGCTTCTACCGCATGGCGAACGCGCTGTCGCTCGCGCGCGGCCTCGACCCGGACCGCCCGCCGAATCTCTCCAAGGTGACCGAGACCCTCTGATGAGCGTGGCACTCGTCAACGGGCGCATGCTGCTCGGCACCGGCAAGGACGGCAACGGGCTCACCGAGGGCCGCGCCGTGCTCCTCGCCGACGGCCGCATCAGCGAGGTCGTCGCCGCTTCCGACCGCCGCCTGCGCAAGATGCCGCACCACGACCTCGAGGGCGCGCTGCTGCTGCCCGGGTTTCTCGACTCGCAGGTCAACGGCGGCGGCGGCGTGCTCTTCAACGACTCGCCGAGCGTCGAGGCGATCGGCGCGATCGGCCGCGCCCACCGCCGCTTCGGCACCACCGGCTTCCTGCCGACGCTCATCAGCGACGATCTCGAGGTGGTCGCGACCGCCATCGCCGCGGTTCGCGGCGCGATCGAGAGCGGCGTGCCGGGAGTGCTCGGCATCCACATCGA
Organism: Steroidobacteraceae bacterium; assembly: GCA_035625955.1. GTDB lineage: Bacteria > Pseudomonadota > Gammaproteobacteria > Steroidobacterales > Steroidobacteraceae > 13-2-20CM-66-19. Next base: position 1,280 of record DASPOP010000222.1, read on the forward strand.
GGGACCGTTCCTCAACGTCGAGCGCAAGGGGGTGCACGATCCCGCCAAGCTGCGCGAGCTCGACATGAGCGCCATGGGGCTGCTCACCTCGCTGCGCGCCGGCAGGACGCTGGTGACGCTCGCCCCCGAGATGACCACTCCCGAGATCATCGAGGGACTGGTCGCCGCCGGCGTCGTCGTGTCCGCCGGCCACACCAACGCGACCTACGCACAGATCGCCACGGCGCTGCGCCACGGACTCACCGGCTTCACACACCTCTTTAATGCCATGTCGCCGCTGACCGGGCGCGAGCCGGGCACGGTGGGCGCGGCGCTCGACGACCCCGCGAGCTGGTGCGGCATCATCGTCGATGGGCTGCACACCAGCCCGGTGGTGTTGCGCATCGCGCTGCGCTGCAAGCCGCACGAACGCTTCATGCTGGTGACGGATGCGATGCCGAGCGTCGGCACCAACGTCACTTCCTTCGAGCTGCAGGGACGGCGCATCCTGGTGTCGGGCAGCGTCTGCGTGGATGAGGACGGACGCCTCGCCGGCTCCAACATCGACATGGCGAGCTGCGTGCGCAACGCGATCCAGATGCTGGGCGTGCCGCTGCCGCAGGCGGCGCGCATGGCGAGCCAGTGGCCGGCGGAGTTTCTCGGCTTAGGCAGCGAGCTCGGGCGCATCGCTCCGGGCTATCGCGCCAACCTCGTGGCCGCCGACGACGAGCTCCGCGTCCTCGAGACCTGGATCGACGGCCGCTCGACGCAGGACGACGGCATCTAGACGCATCCCCGCCTGCGCCCGCTATCCGCATGGGGCATGATGCCCCCTGCCATGACGCCGGGCGCGACCCCTGCTCTTCATGCGTGCGCGCGCTGCGCGCTGCTCGCCGCCGTGTTGGCCGGCACGGCGGCGTCCGCCTGCACGCAATCACCCGGCAGCGCCCAGGCCGCCGGCGCAGCTCCCGCCGGCGCCGTCCGTGAGCTCACGGTGGACGGAGCGCGGCTGCAGGTCGAGCTCGGCTCCGGCGAATTCAACGCAGGAAGCGAGGCGCTGCTCACCTGGGTGCGCCGTTCCGCCGGGATCGTCGCCGCCTACTATGACGGCTTCCCCACGCCGCGAGCCACGATCGAGCTGCGGCCCGGAGCCGGCGCCGGCGTGCAGGGCGGCAGCACCTACGCAAACCCGGACGCGCTCATTCGCGTGCGGGTCGGGCGCGAGGTGACGGCAGCCCAGCTCGAGTCCGACTGGGTGATGGTGCACGAAATGACCCATCTCGCGCTTCCCGACGTGGGAGCCGAGCACGCCTGGCTCTCGGAAGGGCTGGCGACCTACGTGGAAGGCATCGCGCGCGTGCAAGCCGGAAATCGCAGTGAGGCGGACGTGTGGACGGAGGAGCTGCGGCAGATGGCGCGCGGGCTGCCGCAGCCGGGCGATGAGGGCCTCGATCGCACCCACACCTGGGGACGCACTTACTGGGGCGGCGCGATGTTCTGTCTGCTGGCCGACGTCGACATCCGCCGCCGTACTCATGATGCGCGGGGGCTGCAGGACGCGGTGCGCGCCATCGCGCGTGCGAGTGGGGGACTGAAGTCCGAGTGGCCGATCGAGCGCGTGCTCGCGACCGGCGACGCGGCGGTCGGCACGACCAGCCTCGAGGATCTCTATGCGCGCATGAAGGATTCCGCGTACGCGCCCGACCTGCCCGCGCTGTGGCGCGAGCTCGGCGTCGTGGCCGACGGCGATGCCGTGCGCCTCACCGATGACGCGCCGCTCGCCGACGTCCGCCACGCGATCATGACGGGAACGCAGCCGCGGTCATAATCAGCGCGCGCGCGGCTGCCCCGCAAGCTTGTTACATTGTCACACTGCAGCGACATTGCGGCAGCGTGGAACTTGCGACATGATCGCGCCGTCACACGGAGCACAGGGATTTGCATGGCCCGCCGTCGAATTGCTCCACTGGCTGCTGCGCTCGCCGCACTCGCGGCGCTCCTCGCGGGCTGCTCGACGCGCACCAACGTGGCGGCCACCGGCGACAGTCCCGCCCTGTACACCCATGTCTACGTCACCGCACAGGCGGTGTGGTTCAACAGCAGCGCCAGCGCCGGACCCGATGACGGCGGCTGGGTAAGGTTCACACCCACGACGCCGGTCACCGTGGACCTGGTGACCGATTCCCGCGGCAACTTCGCCAATCTCGCGACCGACCTGAAGCTGACTGCGGGCTCGTATTCACAGGTGCGCTTCATCCCGGTCGACGCCTCGGCGCCGCTCACGGTCTCGGCCCAGACCCTCGGCGCTCGCTACAACATGGAAGCCGATTTCGTCGACAGCGCCGGCGTGACGCACCAGCTGCCCCTCGAGCTCCTCAACCCCGACAAGGGGCTCGGGATCCAGACCTCACTCCGCGTGCCCTTCGGCAGCATCGGCGCCGCCTTCGGAGCGGTGAGCTCCACGGCGACGGCCGGCACGACAACCGGGACGACCCTCGGCACGACGACTGCGACGAGCGCGACCGGCACCACCACCACGGCCGAATTCGCCCTGACCTTTGACGCCGTGCGCGACCTCACCGCCTTCACCTACGGCGGGACGAGCGCCGTGCTGCTGAGCTCCCACGTGAGCGCTTACGACCTGTCGCACTCGGGCGGTATCCAGGGGCAGCTCACGCTCACGAATCTCAGCCTCACGAGCCCGAACGGCACGCCGGGCCTCGAGGCGAGCGCGCAAGTCCTGAGCGCCGACGGCACGCGCCATTTCGTGGTGGCGCGGACGCCGGTGGCCTCCGACGGCAGCTTCACGCTCTACCCGCTCGCAGCCAGTTCCTCGAACAACACCGGCTACGACCTCGTCATCCACGGGCCGGGCATCGCCACGATCGTCATCAAGAACATCCTGATCCCGGCCACCGGCACCCGGGGCGTCAGCACCACGGGCACGACGGCCGGTACGACGACGAATCCCGACACCTCGCCCATCACGCCGGCGAATCTGGTGTCGATCGGCACGTTGATTCCGCGCGCCGCGGGGACTTACACCGCCAACATCACGACCGCGGCGGGAGCCCCGCTGCCCGCCGGCGCCGAGGTCGCCTTCTACCAGACACTGCCCTCGGCCGGCGAGGTCCCGTATGTCATCGAGGCCGCGCCCATCGATCCCTTCAACCAGGTGCTCGCCAACGCGCAGTCCCTGTCCGCCGGCACGGTGGATTCGGGGACCTATGTCTCCAGCGGCGCCACCATCACCGTAGTGAGCGCAGCTCCCGCCGAGGGCGCGGGCACCTACCAGGCAGCCGCGAGCGCGCCGCTCTATGCCGACGGGCCGCTCGGCACGACGGTGGCGGCGCCGACCACGGCGGGCGTCACGACGGCAGCTCCCGTCCAGGTCGCTGCGCTCGCCCTCGCCGCCGGCAGCTCCGCCGCCTCGGTCGCCGCCTCGGTGCAACCCGCGAGCGCCGGCAAGTACGATCACGGCGAGCTCATGCTGAGCCAGAACGGCCAGCTGATCGCGAGCGCGCCGCTCGATACGGCGCTCGCCGCGGGCGGCGGCACGGTGCAGCTCGCCGGGATACCCGCGGGCACGCCGGCCAGCGTCTACTACGTTTCGGTGCGTGCCTGGAGCTCGAGCGACCCCTCCGGCACGCTGGCGCGCCAGTGGTATCCCGACGCAGTCGACCTGCGCACCGCCAGCTCCGCAAACGTCCAGGTCAGCATCAATTGACGCCCCGAAACCGGTACACTAGCGGGTTTTGGGGGTCCCAGGACCCGCGTAACTCACCGTAATCACGGAACGGAGCCTGCACCGGCGTCTCTAAGCACGGGTGCGGGCGCTTATGCCGCCGGTTCGGATTCGTTGAAGGGGATAAAGCCTGATGACAGCCGTTCGTGCCCGCCTGATGGGGCGGCTCCTGTGGACCTCGTGCGCCCTCGTCCTCGGCGGGACCGCGCTGCTCGCGAGCTGCAGCGGCTACAACAACATCTCCTACGGCACCGCGGTCGTGAGCCTGAGCGATGTCAGCGGGGACTTCACCAGCTACATCGTCAGCATCGACGCGATCACCCTGACGCGCAGCGACGGCGTGGTCGTCGAGCCGCTCGCAACGCCCCAGACGGTCGATCTGGTGAAGCTCCACGACCTGAGCGAGCTGGTCGAGGCACCCGCGGTGCCGGTCGGCACCTACACCACGCTCACCCTGACGCTCGATTACACCGCTGCCAACATCACGCTGAACATCAACGGCGCGCCGACGGCCGTCGTCGCCGACGACAGCGCGGGTAATGTCATGACGGCCACCACCCTCACGGTGACCTTCGATCCCGGCAATCAGCTCGTCATCAAGGCCGGCGCCTGCACCCGACTCGCGCTCGACATCAACCTGGCGGCCTCCAATACCATCAACTTCAGCGCTTCACCGGTCACTGTCACCGTCCACCCCTTCATGACGGCGACCGTGGCGCCGGCGGATCAGACCGTCATGCGCGCCCGCGGGATCTTCGTGATCGCGCAGCCCTCGAGCAGCAACTACATCGTCAACATGCGCCCGTTCACCGACCTGATCAGCGCGCTCGGCGCGCTGACCGTCAATACGACGGGCTCCACGTACTTCAACCTCAACGGCGTCGTCTATACCGGGGCCGCCGGACTCAGCGCGATGCAGAGCCTGCAGATCAGCACGCCAATCGTGGCCTACGGCACCCTGGGAAGCCTCGCAACCATCACACCGGGCTTCAACGCGACCGCGGTGTATGCGGGCACGAGTATCGAAAACCCGCTCGCGGACTTCCTCACCGGCACGGTCAGCGCGGTGAACGGCGATACTCTCACCCTGCACGGCGCGAGCTATGTCTCACGCATCGGAGTGTCCAGCTACTTCGCTGACGCACCGGTCACCGTCGGTGCGTCGACGATCGTCAGCGCGGACGGGGTAGCGGCCGGCGGGCTCTCCGCCCAGTCGATCTCGGTGGGCCAGGTCATCACCGTCTCCGGTCAGAGCGGCGCCGACTCGACCGGCAAGTTCACGTTCGATGCCACCGGGCAGGCAACCGGCGCCCCTCCGGGACTGGTGCGGCTGCAGCCCACCCCCGTCTGGGGCATGCTCAACTCGGCCGTCGCGGGCAGCATGTCGCTCGACGTGCTCTCGATCGGCAACTTCGAGCCGGGCGCCCTCACCTTCACGGGCACCGGCACCGATGCCGCCAACGACGCCGTCGCCGCGAGCTACGCCGTCAACACTCCCGGCATCGATGAGAGCGCCACGGCCGCCGGCACGCTGCTTCAGGCCTACGGCCTGGTCGCGCCATTCGGCTCCGCGCCGCCGGACTTTACCGCGAGCTCCGTAACCCTGGGCACCGCGACACCCCAGACCCTGGTGGTCGAATGGGAGAACGGCGGCGCCGCCAGCCCCTTCTCGAGCGCGAGCAGCGCGGGGCTGGTGGTCGACCTGAGCAATGCGAACCTGAGCAGCACCATCCGCTACATCGCGACCGGCCCGACGCAAACGGACATCACGACGCTGCCGGCGAGCCCGACGATCGTGTTCGCCGCGGGAACCCCGCTGACGCTGGCGGTCGGGCCGCTGCTCGCCAACAGCGTCTCGTCGTTCGGGGTCTTCAACAGCGCCAGCGGTTTCGCCACTGCGCTCGCGAGCGCCCTGAACGGCACCAACCTGGTCTACCGCCTGGTGTGCGTCGGCCAGTACTCGAGCGCCACCAACACCTTCACCGCGACGCAGGTAGCCGTTAACCTGTAGCGCACCCTCCACCGAAGGCGGAGCCGCATATGCCCTGGAAACGGCGCCCTTTCACGCACGGTTCGCTCGCCCGCGCGCGCAACGTCGCCGACCTGCGCGAGCTCGCGCTGCGCCGGGTGCCGGGACTCGCCTTCGAGTACGTCGAGGGCGGTGCCGAGGACGAGAGCACGCTGCGCCGCAACCGCGCGGCCTTCGAGCAGCTGCGGCTGCTGCCGCAGACCCTGGTCGACACCTCCCGCCGCCAGCTCCGCACCACGATTCTCGGCGCGCCGGCCCAGGCACCGCTCGTCATCGCGCCGACCGGACTCAACAACATGCTGAACCCGGGGGGCGACCTGGCGCTGGCGCACGCGGCGATGCGGCGCGGGATCCCCTTCACGCTGAGCACACTCTCGACGACGCGCCTCGAAGAGGTCGCGGCGCGTGCCGGCGGGCGGCTGTGGATGCAGCTCTACGTGCTCAAGGATCGCGCCATCGCACGCGACATCATGCAGCGGGCCGCGGCCGCGGGCTATGAGGCGCTGGTGTTCACGACCGACTGCAATATCTTCGGCAGCCGCGAATGGGACCAGCGCAACTTCAGCGCGCCGGGCAGGCCGACGCTGCGCGCCGCGCTCGATACGCTGCGCCACCCGCGCTGGCTGTACGACATGCTGGTGCGCTACGGAATCCCGCGCTTCCGCAACATCGAGTCGTTCCTGCCGCCCGGCAAGGCCAGTGCGGTGGGCGGCAGCACCGTTCTTCCGGGGCTGTTCGAGGCGACCATCACCTGGGACGACATCGCCTGGATCCGCCAGTTCTGGCGCGGCAAGCTGCTCATCAAGGGCGTGCTCACCGCAGGCGATGCCGAGCGTGCGCTCGCCCTCGGCTGCGACGGGATCGTGCTCAGCAACCACGGCGGGCGCTCGCTCGATTACTGCGTAGCGGCGATCGAGGTGCTGCCGGAAGTCGCCGCGGCGGTGGGCGGCCGGATGTCGATCGTCATCGACGGCGGCTTCCGCCGCGGCACCGATGTCGTCAAGGCGCTGGCGCTCGGCGCCGAAGCCGTGATGCTCGGGCGCGCGACGCTCTACGGCCTCGGCGCCGGGGGCGAAGCCGGCGTGGCGCGCGCGCTCGAGATGCTGTGCGCGGAGACCGATCGGGCGCTCGGCATGCTGGGATGCAACTCGGTGGGCGAGCTCAGGCCCGCGCACGTGCGGCGGGCCTGAGGCCTTCAGCGCCCGGAGGACTTGAGGAGCTCGACGAGCTGCTCCTTCCACAGCGCCGCCTCGGTATGGGATCCGTGGCCGCGGGTGCGCTCGCTGTAGGGAATCACGAGGGCGCGGCCATGCGGCACGCGCTTGATCTCGCGCTCGAGAATCCCGAGCTCCGGCGGATTCACCAGATCGTCCGCGGAATTCACCGCCAGCAGCGGCGCCTGAATCTTCTCGAGGCCCGGCCCGGGGTCGTAGTCGTGGGAGGCCTCGAGCGCGTAGAGGATGTCGTTGGCGTCGTGGGTCTTGAGGTTCTCCTCGACATAGGCGTCGATTACCTGGTCGGCCTGCGCGAGCGTCGGCGCCTCCTGCTGCCGCAGCACCGGGTTGCTGCCCACCAGCCAGAGCATCTCGAGGGCGGTGCGCAGCGAGGGTGGCTCGCTCGTGTACTCGCCGTCCTTCCAGGCCGGATCGCCGCGGATCGCATCGATGACGGTGCGCCGCCACACCCGGTTGCGGCCGGAGATCTGCGCCGGCAGGCTCGCGAGCGGCATGAGCGCATCCATGAACTCCGGATGCTGCTCGCCCCACAGCCAGGTGTGCATGCCGCCCATCGAGGTGCCCATGACGAGGCGCGCGTGATTCACCTTGAGACCCTGCGTGAGCAGCAGGTACTGCGCCTGCACCATGTCGCCGTAGCCATAGCGCGGAAAGCGCGCGTGCAGGCGGTCGCTCGGCTTGGCAGATCCGCCGTGGCCGATGCCGTCCGGCAGCACGATATAGAAGCGCGTCGCATCGAGCGGCTGCCCCGGGCCGAAGAGCTCGCCGGCGAACACCGAGCGGATGAACTGCGCGCCGCTGCCGCCGGTGCCGTGCAGGATCAGCACGGCGTTGCGCACCATGCCGTGGGAGTCGGTGCGCGGGGCGCCGAAGGTGCGGTAGTGGATGCGCAGCTCGGCAAGCGATTCCCCGGAGGCAAATTTGAAGTCGCGAACGACGTAATCGCCCTCGTACGCCGGGTAAGCCACGGCCGCGGCCGCCACGCCGAGCAGCAGCGCTGCCAGCAGGCCCGCTACACAGTGTGTTCTCAAATTCACGCTCCCTTGAGACGGCTCGTCACCCAGTCGTCGATCACGCGCTCGAGCACCGCGAGCGGCATGGGCGCGGCTGACAGTCCGGCGTCGTGGAAATCGCGGATGTCGAACTTCGCCCCGAGCCGCTTGCGGGCCTCGGCGCGCAGCTTCAGCCAGCGGGTCTGGCCGACCTTGTAGCTGGTCGCCTGACCCGGCCAGGTGCAGTAACGCTCCACCTCGGTCGTGATGCCGCTGCGCGGATCGCCGGTGGTCTCCACCATGTAGTCGATCGCGCGCTCGCGGCTCCAGCCCTTGGCGTGAATTCCGGTATCGACGACGCAGCGCGCCGCGCGGAACAGGAGCGACTGCAACATCCCGAGCCGGCCGAGGGGCTCCGAGTCGTACATCCCCATCTCGTCGCACAGCTGTTCGGCGTACACCGCCCAGCCCTCCGTGTTGGCCGAGAAGCCGCCGCCGGCCTTGCGGATCAGGGGCAGGTTCGGCATCTCGAGCACCAGCGCCAGCTGGAAGTGGTGTCCGGGCTCCGACTCGTGATAGACGAGCGTCGGCAGGCGCCAGCGCGCCCGCTCGCTGGTGTCGCGCAGGTTGATGTTGAAGATCCCGGGGCGCGAGCCGTCGAGCGGCGGCCGCTCGTAGTAACCGCCGGGCGCCCCGGCTTCCGTATAAGCCGGCACGCGGCGGATCTCCACCGGCGCCTTCGGCATGATGCGGAAGTATTTCGGCAGCACCGGCTGCAGCTGCCTGATGAGGCCGTTGCAGTAGTCGAGGATCTGCTGGCGGCCTTCGTCGGTGTTCGGATAGACGTAGCTGGGATCCTTGCCGAGAGCCTGGGCGCGCTCGGCCACCGTGCCGTCGCGGAGTCCCTGAGCCTTGAGGATCGCTTCCATCCGCGCAGTCAGATCCCTGGCCTGACTGAGGCCGAGCTCGTGGATCTCATCGGCCGTCATCGCGGTGGTCGTGGCCTCGCGCAGCGCCACCTGATAGAGCTCGGGACCCTGCGGCAGGTGGCCGACGCCCGCCGTGTGCTGCGCCCGCGGCCGCAGCTCCTGCAGCGCCGCGGCCTGACGGTCGAGCGCCGGGTAGACTTCCTGCTCGACGATGCGGGCGGCGTCCGCGCCCCAATCCCCGGCGAGCCCGAGCTTCCTGCTGCGCGTTGCGATCGAGGTCGAGAGGATCGAGTCGGCGGGCGCGGCGCGGCGCAGGATCTGCATCTGCTCGAGCGTGCGGTCGACGATGAAGTCGGGCGGAATCACCTCGAGCCCCGCATCGTGGCGCACGCGCTCGGTCTCCTGGTCGAGCACGCCCGCAAAGGCCTTGAGGCGCGCGATATAAGCCTGCGCGTCCTCCTGGTCCTTGATGCGGTGCTGGCGGTCGAGGAAGGTCGGCACGCTCTGGTAGTGCCCCGTCAGCTGACTCACCACGTAGGGGCGCACGCCCTCGCCGTACTCGAACGGCGCGTAGCGCTGTACGGTCACCAGCTGGAACATCACGGTGTCGTAATTGGCGCGGTCGGCGCCGCTCACCGAGCTGCGGTCGAAGGCCGCGAGACGCGCGAGCTGCGAGGCGCTCTGGCGCTTGTCCTCCTGCACGCCCGCCAGCGACAGGTCGCCGAGCCTGGACCTGGCCCAGGCGTACTTGCCGGTGTCGAGCCCGAGGCTGGTGAGGAACTGCGGGCGGCGGCTGAATCGCTCGTCCATGAAGACGTCGAACAGCGCATCGAGCTGCGCCGCAGGCGTGCCCGCGCGGTCGGACCCGGCGGCGGGCGCGATACGCGCGAGCGAGGCGGCCACCGACGCGGCGACTACCGCGCCCGCCGCCGTGATGAATTGTCGGCGATCGGTCACGCGAGCACTCCTGCTGCGCCCCGCGAGGTGGCGCATCGCTCCGGCAAACCTGCGTCAGGCGGCCGCAGCGGCCGCCGCCACTCACGCCGCCAGCGTGCCCTTCTGCTTGGCAGAATGCGTCGCGATCAGATCCATGAGTCCCGGCGAGAGGCAATCGTAGGGCTCGAGCTTCAGCTCCTTCAGCCGCGCGCGCACCTCGCCCATCTTCGCGGGCGGGAAGCCCGACTCGATGATCGAGGAGACGAAAGCGGCGAATTCCGGGGCCGACCAGCCGCTGTCCTTCGAGAGCTCGGTGTGCACGAAGTCGAAGCCGTAGAAGGGATGGTTCTTGTTCTCGATGCGGCCGTACATGTGTGCGCCGCAGCTGCTGCAGGCGTAGCGCTGGATCGGCGCCTTCTCGTCGACGATCTTGAGCTTGTTGCCGTTGGCGCTGACGGCGAGCTTGTCGCGTCCGATCACTGCGACTACCGAGAACAGCGCGCCCTTGGGCTTCCAGCATTTGGTGCAGCCGCAGACGTGGTTGAAGGCGGTGTTGCCCTTCAGCGTGATAGTCACCGGGTTGGAGGTGCACAGGCAGGTGAGCGTGCCGCCGGCGAAATCGGTCTTGCCGGGCTTTACGCCGCCATCGACGGCCGGATGAATCTTGGTAGCCATGAGCGTCTCCTGCGTTCGCTGTTGTTTCAGAACGTGACCACCGAGCGGATCGATTCGCCCCGGTGCATCAGATCGAAGGCGTCGTTGATCTTCTCGAGCGGCATCACATGAGTAATCAGGTCGTCGATGTTGATCCTCTTATCCATGTACCAGTCGACGATCTTCGGCACATCGCTCCGTCCGCGGGCACCGCCGAACGCGGTCCCCTTCCACACGCGTCCGGTGACCAGCTGAAACGGCCGGGTCTTGATTTCCTGCCCGGCGCCGGCGACCCCGATGATGACCGAGACGCCCCAGCCGCGGTGGCAGCATTCGAGCGCCTGGCGCATCAGATCGACGTTGCCGACGCACTCGAAGCTGTAGTCGGCGCCGCCGTCGGTGAGGCTCACGAGGTGCTGCACCAGATCGCCGCCCAGCTCCTTCGGGTTCACGAAGTGAGTCATGCCGAAGCGCTCGGCCAGCGCCTTGCGGCGCTGATTGATGTCGACGCCGATGATCCTGTTGGCGCCGACCAGGCGCAGGCCCTGGATGACGTTGAGGCCGATGCCGCCCAGGCCGAACACCACCGCGTTCGCACCGGCCTCGACCCTGGCGGTGTTGATGACGGCACCGATGCCGGTCGTGACGCCGCAGCCGATGTAACAGACCTTCTCGAACGGCGCGTCCTCACGGATCCTGGCGACCGCAATCTCCGGCAGCACGGTGTAATTGGAGAAGGTGGAGCAGCCCATGTAGTGATGCACCATCTCGCTGCCGAGCGAGAAGCGGCTGGTGCCGTCGGGCATCACGCCCTTGCCCTGGGTCGCGCGGATCGCTGTGCAGAGGTTGGTCTTGCGCGACAGGCACGACTTGCACTGCCGGCACTCGGGCGTATAGAGAGGAATGACGTGATCGCCCTTCTTCAGCGAGGTCACGCCCGCGCCCACGTCGACGACGATGCCAGCGCCCTCATGCCCGAAGATCACGGGAAACAGGCCTTCGGGGTCGGCTCCCGAGCGCGTGAACTCGTCCGTATGGCATACGCCGCTCGCCCGGATCTCGACCAGCACCTCGCCGGCCTTAGGTCCCCCGAGGTCTACCGTCACCACTTCCAGTGGCTTGCCGGCAGCGTACGCAATGGCAGCCTTGGTCTTCATGCCAGTTCCCCGTTTGTTCGCGGCGCGCAGCGAGCGTGTGAGTCTACGCGCATGGGGAGTGAATGCCATTAAGGACTTGTCCGGAAGCGACCTTCCTGAGGGACAATGGCGTCCTGGAACAAAAGCAGCGCGAGGCGCCCATGGCAGACACGGTGTTCGGCAAGATCATCCGCGGCCAGATCCCCTGTCACAAGGTGTACGAGGACGAGCAGGTCCTGGCGTTCCTCGACATCAACCCTTTGAGCACCGGGCACACGCTCGTCATCCCCAAGGAGGCCGCCGAGACTATGGATCGCCTCTCGGATGAGGCGGCGGCCGCGCTCGGACGCGTGCTGCCGCGCATCTGCCGCGCGGTGATCGCGGCCACGGGAGTGCGTGAGTACAACGTGCTCGAGAACAACGGCACGAACGCGCACCAGGCGATCCCGCACGTGCATTTCCACATCATTCCGAAGCCCAATTCCCGCGAAGGCTTAGGCATTGGCTGGCCGATGCGCAGCCTCGATTCAGCGGCGGGAGCCGCGCTCGCTGCCAGGATCGCCGCCGAGATCTGAGCCTCCACGCCCGGACCGCGGGTTCTCGGCGGGAAACTTTGTGTGAGCGCGGCCGCTCAAAGAGCGGATGAGCTCACGCGCCGCTTCGCCGCGCGTACTGGTCCTCGCCGCCGTGGTGGCCGTGCACGCCGGCGCGCTGCTGGTACTGCTCGCTGAGACGCGCATACCGGTGGTGAGCGGTGAAGCCGATGTGAGTCCGCTGCTCGTCGTGTGGCTTCAGCCACGCGAGCAGCCCCCGTCCGCGTCGCGTGCTGCCGCGCGCTTGGCTGGTTCTCGCATCCGTCCTCCCGCAGCCGGCGAGCCCGAGTTGTCCGCGCCGCAGATACCCGCTGCACCTGGCACGGCGATCGACTGGGTCGCCGAGGTCGCCGAGGCCGCCGCGGCCGCCGCGCGCCAGAGCGAAGCCGCCGAGCAACGGGTCCATCAGGCGCGGGCCCTTGCGTCGAAACCGAACCCGATGTTCGCGGCGCGGCGGAAGCGGCACGAGTTTCACTGGAACTCCGCGAGCACTCATCGCGTCGAGCCGGTCCCGGGCTCGGCACGATCATTCATCTCAACGAGCAGTGCGCGATCTTCCTGTTCGTGATCATTCCGGTCGCCGGGGGCTGCGCCCTGGGTAAGCCATCCGTGCGTGGCGACCTGTTCGAGCACATGCATGATGTGGATCCCGCACCCGAGCCGTGAGTCGCGCGCGAAGACATTGGTGAGGTTGAGTTTTTTCTGGCACGGGCCGGCTATTGCTGCCCCGGGGGTGCGCTGGTAGGATGCGCGCCCTCGTGGTGCGGGGTGGAGCAGTCTGGCAGCTCGTCGGGCTCATAACCCGAAGGTCGCAGGTTCAAATCCTGCCCCCGCTACCATTTAAATCCACAAGTTACAACAACAATATCGAGTGAAGCTCCGCCGCGACATCTTGCGCGGACGATTGGTTCGGCTTTCCTTACTCATGACGCAAGGCCACCGGTAATGTGAACGTCACCGTCTTGGTCTGCCCCGGAAAGATGTGGTGGGTCGCGTCGACCAAGTCAACTCGCACTTTGTGCTCTCCGACCGGTAGACCGCCGATGTTGATCGTATTGCTGTCGCTCGCGTCCACCCACCACCAAGGCAAGTCGTCAACGGTGACATGCAGATGGCCAACGCGAGGGGATACTTTGGTGGCAGCCTCTCCGGATACCGGGACGATTCGCAAGTTCTCCGTCCGGTATTGAATCTCCACGACCCCAATCGCCAGCCCGTACGGAAGCGGTGGGTCTACAAACAATTTTGGCGCCGGCTCGTCCTTGATTGGCACGTACGGCGAGGCGCCGCGAACCGCGTTCGCGCTTTGTGGGGCGGTCTGGGCGTCGGCGCCGGTCGATGTGCGCGATGAAACCACGACGGCGGCGGTCGTCGCGACAGCTACCATCGCAAAGACGATCTTTTTCATACTCTTTCTCCTTTCGCCTTCTGCCGCTCTACCAACAGCCAGGCTGTACTAGCCGTATGGTGCGGGGTCCAACCGAGAGAGTTTCATACCTTGAACGGAGGCACGTCCCTCGAGACTCGCTTCTAGCGTCTGACATGTTGAGATTCCGCTAAGCCGTGTCGCTCAGTACGATCAGATCCATCGGATCAGACGCAGGAGCTCTTAGCCATTGGACCATGGTGCTACCGGCTGATTGCCCTCAGCGTCTACTGAAAATCGACCGCCGCGCATCCAGCGGGCGCGTAGCCACCGCCGACCCGCGAGCGAACGCAGCTTGAAGCGCCTGATCAATTCCCGCCAGTTACGTTTTTTTCCGGGCACGACGTCCGCTCCCAGGGCGCAGGGCTCACTCGAGCTTGATTAGCCGAGACCCGTCTCCGTCCCTAACGGACTGACGCTGGCACAGCAGTTCCCTGCCGTAGCACGCCGCCCCTCGTCGGGACGCGGATTCGCACAGCGTCTATCCGCCAATACCAAGGGGTTATAGCCCTCCTCCTTTTTCCTGTGATCCAATCCAACACCGCAGCCCACGAACGTTAAAAGCGCCGTCAGCGTCTGACACTCAGCTCACCGTACTTTCACACTCCACTTGCGGGAGAACCGGCAATGCTCACACTGCATCTCATAATTTGCTTCGGCGGCTTGCTGGCTGGCGCTGTAGTCCTGATCGCTCTGTGCCGCGGGCGTCGCGAGCCCGCCTGGGACGCGGCCCTGTTGTTGAGCACAGCGCTCATCAGCCTGACCGGCTTCGCGTTACCCTCTCCGCCTGGAACTCCCGCGCCCGACCCGGCGCGGATTTTGGGCGTCATCGAGCTGGTGGTAGTCGTGATCGCTGCCCTCGCGCTCTATGCCGGCCACCTCGCGCGCGCCTGGCGCGGCACCTACATCGCGACCATGGTACTGGCCGTTTACTTCAACGTCTTCGTCGCGGTCACACAGGCATTTCTGAAGATCGGCTTCCTCCACTCGTTCGCGCCGACAGGGAAGGAGCCGCCATTCTTGATCGCGCAACTGGTGACCCTGGCACTGTTTGCGGCGATCGGCGTGACCGCATTCAGGCGATATCGCCCACATACGGGCAAGGGACAGGCAGCCTCGCCGCTTGGAGCTGCGATGTAACGCGGCCGGTCGGTCTTCACGCGCTATGCCCACAACCAGGAAGCCATCGCGTTCGCACAACTACTGACTGCCCCAGGGAGACAGTGCCATGTCCACGCTCACCAAGACTCTCCTTACGGTAATCGCAGGCGCTCTTTGCTCGACCAGCGCGTTCGCCCAAACTGCCAAAGACATCCGGGGGGCGACGGAGCTGGTAGCAATCCAAGATGAACCACCAGCAAAGCTGGTTGTCGATCAGCCGATCCCTGAGCAATTGGCCTTGGGCCGCGTGATGATCCAATACCGCACGGAGAATCTGCGGATCGAGCCAGTCTTCGGTAAGGGCGCTCTCAGCGTATCGCCGCGCGTGGGACATCTGCACTACACGGTGGACGATGCGTCGTGGCCCATCGTCGATACCAGTTACGGAACTATTGTCCTCGTCGGACTGACGCCTGGCCCTCATAAAGTGCGGCTGGAATTGGCCGACCCGTTGCACAGAGTAATTCCAGGCACCTCGCAGACGCTGACGTTCATAGTGCCGGATACAGCGTCACACTCGCACTGAACAAAGACGCCAGGGCTCAACGCCCGAGAACTCCTGCGGCGAGGAGCTGAACTACGCAGGGAAGCTGTTTCTTGTTGGTACAGATCCCGGAGAGAATCCATGCTTCATGCCAGTGCTCGCACTCTCAAACTCCTCAGTACTCTTGGCGGTTGTGCCGCGCTCGCCGTTGGTGCGGCCTGCATCGAGAAGTCCGCTGCACAGAGCTCAGCCCCGGATCAGCTACGAGTTGGTGCGGCTGTAAATCCCACTAGTGCCTCCCCAATCTACGGCGTCACGATCCCGGCCGGATACCGGGATTGGAAGTTGATCTCCGTGAACCACCTGATAACAGACAAGGTAAACCAGTTACGTGCCCAACTCGGCAACGACATAGCGATCAAGGCCTTCAAAGAAGGGCGGCTTCCCTTCCCGGACGGCGCGATCATTGTTGCGTTGCACTGGAATTACGCGTCGTCTGAGGACAACAACAAGGTGCTGGTCAGCGCATTCCCCGGCGCTCAATCCTTCGTTGCCGGGTCCGCTGTGAATATGCAGATCATGGTCAAGGACTCAAAGAGGTACCCTGCCACAGGCGGTTGGGGGTTCGCTGACTTCAGGGACGGGAAAGCCGGTGACCGCGCGCTGCACGAAACCTGCTTCCCCTGCCATGAGCCGGCAAGAGCTCACGACTTCGTTTTCGCACACTATGCGCCCACACCCTGAACTGAACCGAGGTGGTGGCTCAGTTCCTCTGCAGCGAAAATAATTGATCAGGAAATCGGTCGCAATCGAAGCAACTCCGATGAAGAAGCAACCTGCGCACCGCCGCGGGATCAACCCGGCGTCG
>DASPOP010000223.1:0-2851 GCA_035625955.1 Steroidobacteraceae bacterium
GACTGTACAAGAGCGAGCGCGTGCTCGGCGGCCCCCAGGGCGGCGTGGTGCGCGTCGGCGGGCACGAGGTCATCAACCTGTGCGCCAACAACTACCTCGGGCTCGCCAATCACCCGGCGGTGTGCGCGGCCGCGAAGTCGGCGCTCGATGAGTACGGCTACGGCATGGCGTCGGTGCGCTTCATCTGCGGGACGCAGCAGATCCACAAGGTGCTCGAGCAGCGCCTGGCGCGCTTCCTCGGCACCGAGGACGTGATCCTCTACTCGTCGTGCTTCGACGCCAACGGTGGGCTCTTCGAGACGCTGCTCGATGAGCGCGACGCGGTGATCTCGGATGCGCTCAACCACGCGAGCATCATCGACGGCATCCGCCTCTGCAAGGCGCAGCGCCTGCGCTACGCCAACAGCGACATGGGCGAGCTCGAGAACTGCCTGCGCCAGGCGCAGGGCGCGCGCACGCGCCTCATCGCCACCGACGGCGTCTTCTCCATGGACGGCTTCATCGCCAATTTGCGCGGCATCTGCGACCTCGCGGAAGCGTACGACGCGCTGGTGATGGTCGACGACTCCCATGCCACGGGCTTCATGGGAGCGACCGGGCGCGGCACGCACGAGCACTGCGGCGTCGCGGCGCGCGTCGACATTCTGACCGGCACGCTCGGTAAGGCGCTCGGCGGCGGCAGCGGCGGCTACATCGCCGCGCGGCGCGAGGTCGTCGAGTGGCTGCGGCAGCGCTCGCGCCCCTACCTGTTCTCCAACAGCATTCCCCCGGTGGTCGCGGCGGCGAGCCTCGCGGTGCTCGATCTCCTCGAGGGGAGCGGTGAGCTGCGCGCGCAGCTGTTCGAGAATGCGCGCTTCTTCCGCGCGGCGATGACGCAGGCGGGTTTCGACCTCAAGCCCGGCGAGCATCCGATCATTCCGGTCATGCTGGGCGATGCGGCGCTCGCGACGCGCATGGCGGATGCGCTCCTCGAGCGCGGCGTGTACGTCATCGGTTTCTCCTATCCGGTAGTACCCAAAGGGCAGGCCCGCATCCGCACGCAGATGTCGGCGGCCCTCACCCGGGCGCAGCTCGAGCGCGCCGTCGCCGCCTTCACCGAGGTGGGCCGCGAGCTCGGCGTGCTGCGTGCGTAGGCTCCCGCCGGTTGCAGCGCCCGCAGCCGTCGCCATATCCATAGGCTTCCCATGAAAGCACTGGTCAAGCAGCAGGCAGCGCCCGGAATCTGGCTCGCGGACGTTCCCGAGCCCAAGGTCGGGCACAACGACGTGCTGATCGAGATCGCCAAGACCGCGATCTGCGGCACCGACATGCACATCTACAACTGGGACGCCTGGGCGCAGAAGACCATCCCGGTGCCGATGGCGGTCGGGCACGAGTACTGCGGGCGGATCGTCGAGGTGGGCTCGGAGGTCAAGGGGCTCAAGCCCGGCGACCGGGTTTCCGGCGAGGGCCACATCACCTGCGGCTATTGCCGCAACTGCCGCGCCGGCCGGCGGCATCTGTGCCGCAACACCGTCGGCGTCGGCGTGAACCGGCCGGGCGCCTTCGCCGAGTACCTGGCGATCCCGGCGGACAATACCTTCAAGCTTCCGGACTCCATTCCGGACGACATCGCCTCCATTCTCGATCCCTTCGGCAATGCCACGCACACCGCGCTCGCCTTCAACATGGTGGGCGAGGACGTCCTGATCACCGGCGCAGGTCCCATCGGCATCATGGCGACCGCGATCGCGCGCTTCACGGGCGCGCGCCACGTCGTCGTGACCGACGTCAACGACTACCGCCTCGAGCTCGCGCGCCGCATGGGCGCGAGCCGCGCCATCAACGTGGCCAGAGAGTCACTCGACGAGACGATGAAGGACCTCGGCATGCAGGAGGGGTTCGACGTGGGGCTCGAGATGTCGGGCAATGCCGCGGCGTTCCGCGACATGCTGCGCACCATGCATCACGGCGGCTCGGTCGCCATCCTCGGCATCCCCCCCGGCGAGATGCCGATCGACTGGAATCAGGTGATCTTCAAGGGCCTGACGCTCAAGGGCATCTACGGCCGGGAGATGTTCGAGACCTGGTACAAAATGGCGAGCATGCTGCAGTCGGGGCTCAGGATCGAGCCGATCATCACCCATCACTTCCCGATCCAGGAGTTCCAGAAGGGATTCGAGACGATGGGGTCGGGCAAGTCGGGGAAGGTGATCCTCGACTGGGGTACGTTGTAGATGGGCGCGGCTTTTGCCCGCTATGCGAAGGGCGTATCGGAACCTGTTACCTGACTTCGCAGAAGCAGTAGGCGTAGACCCGATTCGGGACGCTGAAGCGGCTGAGGCGTGCCACCTCGCGCGCGATCGGATCCAGGCGCCCGGCGAGGTGCGCGAGCGCGAGCTGATCGGGGCTCGCGCGGAAGAGCTCGCGCGCCAGCATCGACCTGAACGACAGCGCCAGCTGCTGCGTCCAGGTGAGCTCGGGCTCGATGAACACGGGCGCGTAGTCGCTGAGCTTGGCGCGATGGGCGGCGGCCTTTACGGCCTCATCGAACGAGCCGAGGTGATCGACCAGGCCTAAGCGCAGGGCGTCGGCGCCGGCCCATACGTGGCCCTGGGCGATCGCATCGATGTCGGCGCGGGTTTTCTTGCGCCCGCTCGATACCCGCTCGAGAAACTCGTCATAGCCGCGGTCGATCTGCGACTGCAGCAGCGCCCGCGCTTCGGTGCCGAGCGGCCGGTCGAGGCGCAGCTGGCCCGAGAGTGGCGTGGTACCGACGCCGTCGACGCTGACCCCGACCTTGCCGAGCGTGCGGTCGAAGGTCGGAATGATCGCGAAGATGCCGATGGAGCCGGTGAGGGTCGCGGGGCTC
>DASPOP010000224.1:0-3983 GCA_035625955.1 Steroidobacteraceae bacterium
GGATCGATCTTCGTGGCCGGCGCGGCTATCAAATGGCTGCGGGACGGGCTCAAGGTCATCGACAGCGCCGCCGCGACCGCGGCTCTCGCCGCCCGCGTCCCCGACGACCACGGCGTGTATCTGGTCCCGGCCTTCGTCGGCCTGGGCGCGCCTTACTGGGAGCCCGGTGCCCGGGGCGTGATCTGTGGGCTGACGCTCGATGCCTCGCCGGCGCACCTGGCGCGCGCCGCGCTCGAGTCGGTCGCCTACCAGACACTGGATCTCACCACCGCGATGGCGCGCGACGGCGCGCACCGCGCCGACGCCTTCCGGGTCGACGGCGGCATGGCGGCGAACGACTGGTTCTGCCAGTTCCTGGCCGATATTCTCGATGCAAGGGTCGAGCGGCCCGTCGAGCTCGAGACTACGGCGCTCGGGGCCGCGTTCCTCGCCGGGCTCGCGGCCGGAGTCTGGAAGGATCTCGGATCGGTGGCCGCGACCTGGCAGAAGGCGGCGGAATTTTCGCCCTCGATGCCTGCGGCGCGCCGCACCCGGCTGATCGCGGGCTGGCGTCACGCGGTCGCGCGCGCCCTGCTTCCCGCCGCGCAGGCGCCGTGAGAGCCGATGACTCTTTTAGATGGGGCTATTCCTTTTCTAGGCTTGACGCCCCGTGCAGCTATGGAAATTTACCCCTGAGAGCAATGCCGCCATGAGCACCTCCGCCTTACAGCGCGACCGCGGGACGTGGGAGCGCATGTCCACCACCCTCAAGCCCGAGGGACGCGCCTTCATCGGCGGGCGCCTCGTCCCCGCCCTCGACGGCGCCGTCTTCGACGACGTGAGCCCGATCGACGGGCAGGTGATCGCGCAGGTGGCCCGCGGCCGCGCGGCGGACGTCGATGCGGCGGTCAAGGCCGCGCGCTCGAGCTTCGAGACCGGGCCGTGGCGGCGCATGGAGCCGCGAGACCGGAAGAAAGTCCTGCGGCGCTTTGCGGAAGCGATCCGTGCCGACATCGACCGGCTCGCGCTCCTCGAGACGCGCGACGTCGGCAAGCCGATCGTCAACTCGGTGGCCGTCGACGTCGCCAACTGCGCCGACTGCATCGAGTACTACGCCGAATTCTCCGACAAGCTCTACGACGAGGTCGCGCCCACGGGGCCCAACGACCTCGCGCTCATCCGCCGCGAGCCCCTGGGGGTAGTCGCGGCGATCGTGCCGTGGAACTACCCGCTCATCATCAGCTGCTGGAAGGTGGGACCGGCGCTGCTCACCGGCAACTCCGTGGTATTGAAGCCCGCCGAGCAGTCGCCGCTCTCCGGGATCCGGCTCGCCGAGCTCGCGGCCGAGGCGGGCGTGCCTCCAGGGACCTTCAACGTCGTACCGGGCTTCGGCGAGGAAGCCGGCAAGGCGCTCGCCCTCCATCCCGAAGTGGATCTCATCGCCTTCACCGGCTCGACCGAGGTCGGGCGGCTGATGCTGCGCTACGCGGCGGAGTCGAACCTGAAGCGCGTCGCACTCGAGCTCGGCGGCAAGACGCCGCAGGTCGTGTTCGCCGACGCCGATCTCACCGAGGCCGCAGCCGGCATTGCCTGGGGGATCTACTACAACAGCGGCCAGACCTGCCACGCGGGCTCGCGCCTGATCGTCGACCGTTCGGTGAAGGACCAGCTCCTCGAGGCGATCGCTGAAGTCGCGGGCGGCATCACGCTCGGGCATCCGCTCGAGCCCACGACGCAGATGGGGGCGCTCATCGACCGCGGCCACATGCAGCGGGTGCTCGGCTATATCGACTCGGGCGTGGCGGACGGCGCGCGCATCGCGCTCGGCGGCCATCAGGCAATGAAGGAAACCGGCGGCTTCTACGTGGAGGCGACCGTGCTCGATCACGCGCACAACGACATGAAGGTGGCGCGCGAGGAGATCTTCGGCCCGGTGCTCTCCGTCATGACTTTCCGCGACGAAGCCGAGGCGCTGCGCCTCGCCAACGATACTCCTTACGGGCTCGCGGCCGCGGTGTGGACCGCCGACATCAACCGTGCGCACCGGCTCTCGAGCGCGCTGCGCGGCGGCACGGTCTGGGTCAACGCCTTCGACCGCTCCACCATGGCAACCCCGTTCGGCGGCTTCAAGCTCTCGGGCTCGGGGCGCGACCGCTCGCCGCATGCGATCGACAAGTACTGCGACTTGAAGACGATCTGGACCGCCTACCGCTGAAGTCTCGCCCTTGAAGCTCACCGACATCAGGACGTTCGTCGTGGGTAATCCGCCGCCGCACTACGGCGGGCGGTACTTCGTGTTCGTGAAGCTCACCACCGACGGCAACGTACATGGCGTCGGCGAGGCCTACTGCCTGCCGTTCCACCCGGACGTGGTCGAGCGCATGCTGGTGGATGTCTTCGGGCGCTACCTCGCGGGCGAGGACCCGCACAACATCGAGACGATCTGGCGGCGCGTTTACTCCGCCGGCTATACCCAGCACGCGGACCTCGCGCTCATGGGAGTGCTGTCGGCCCTCGAGATGGCCTGCTGGGACATCGTCGGCAAGGAGGCGAACCAGCCGGTCTATAACCTGCTCGGCGGCCGGGTGCACGAGCGGCTGCGCAGCTATACCTATATCTATGCGCGCCCCGGCGACCAGACCAACGTCTACCAGGACCCCGAGCTGTCCGCCGAGCGCGCGACGGAGTACCTGGCGCAAGGCTTCACCGCCATCAAATTCGATCCCGCGGGCCCCTACTCGGCCTTCGACGGCCGGCAGCTGTCGCTTGCCGCGCTCGAGCTGTGCGAGCGCTTCATGCAGCGGCTGCGCGCGGCGGTGGGACCCAAGGCGGACCTGCTATTCGGCACTCACGGCCAGATGACCGCCGCGGGGGCGCTGCGCCTCGCGCGGCGGATCGAGCCCTACGACCCGCTCTGGTTCGAGGAACCCGTGCCGCCCGATGCCCCCGAGGAGATGGCGCGTGTGGCACGCGGCACGCGCATACCGATCGCCGCCGGCGAGCGGCTCGCGACCAAGTACGAATTCGCGCGCCTGTTGCGCGCCGGCGCAGCCGCGATCCTGCAGATGAATCTCGGCAGGGTCGGCGGCATTCTCGAGGCCAAGAAAATCGCGTCGATGGCCGAGGTACAGCACGTGCAGATCGCGCCGCACCTGTACTGCGGCCCGGTGGTCGGAGCCGCCAACATCCAGCTCTCGACCTGCAGCCCGAACTTCCTCATCCTCGAGAGCATCGAGCGCTGGCAGGGCTTCCACGCCGAAGTGCTGCAGAAGCCGATCCGCTGGGAGGCGGGCTACGTCATCCCGCCGAGCGAGCCGGGTCTCGGCATCGAGCTCGACGAGCAGGTCATCGCGCGGCACCCCTATCACGGCAAAGAGCTGCACCTCGAGATGGCGCAAGACCCCGTCGTCGGCTGACCACGCCCGATGTCCGACTATGACTACATCGTGATCGGCGCCGGCACCGCCGGTTGCGTGCTCGCCAACCGCCTGACGGCGAACGGTACGGCGCGGCTGCTGCTGCTCGAGGCGGGCGGCCCCGACCGCTCGCCCTGGATTACGGTGCCGATCGGCTATGGACGCACTTTCAACGACCCGCGTTTCAACTGGATGTACCAGGCGGAGCCCGACCCGACGCTCGACAACCGCAGCCAGTTCTGGCCGCGCGGCAAGGTGCTCGGCGGCTCGAGCTCGATCAACGCCATGGTGTACGTGCGCGGGCAGCCGGGGGACTTCGACGACTGGGCTGCGGCCGGCAACCCGGGCTGGTCGTACCGCGACGTGCTGCCCTACTTCAGGAAGCTCGAGGATCACCCCTTCGGGGAGGCGGAGTACCACGGCGCCGGCGGCCCCGTCGGTGTGAGCGACGTGTCGGCCAGCGTGCACCCGCTGTGCCACACGTTTCTCGAGGCCTGCGACAGTTTGGGCATCGCCCGCACCCGCGACTTCAACGGCGCGCAGTCCGAAGGCTCGGGACTCTGGGAAGTGACCATCAGGGACGTCGAG
>DASPOP010000225.1:0-8874 GCA_035625955.1 Steroidobacteraceae bacterium
GCACGTCCGAGTGCCAGTCGAGGCAGCCGTAGAAGGCGGGCGTCAGCTCGTGCGGCGGCCGGGCATCCGCGGCACTGTTCAGCGTGTGGCTGATGTGGTTCGGGTACTCCTGGTGCAGGCACTTGAGCGCGAGCGCGGCGAAGCGCTCGGCCGCAGCGGGCGCCAGAGTTGCCGCGGGCGCAGCGGGCGCCGCCGCTGCTGCGCCGGATGCGCACAGCGCGACTGCCAGGGAGAGCAGAGCGATACGGGGTCTCATGCGCGCATGTTACGCTCACACGCGTGAGCGAATCTCTTCCCGCCGTGCTGATCCCGGGACTGCTCGACTCGGCGCGCCTCTACGCCGCGCAGATTCCGGAGCTGTGGTGCTGCGGTCCGGTGATGATCGCCAATCACACGTGCGACGGCAGCATGGCCGCGATTGCACGCCGCATTCTCGCGAGCGCACCGCCGCGCTTTGCGCTCGCCGGACTGTCGATGGGCGGCTATATCAGCTTCGAGATCCTGCGGCAGGCGCCGGCGCGTGTCGCGAAGCTGGCGCTGCTCGACACTTCCGCGCGCGCCGATACGCCCGAGGCGACCGCCATGCGCCGCACGCAGATGGCCCTGGCCTCCGACGGGCGACTCGGCGAGGTGGTGGAGGTGCAGTTCGAGCGCATGGTGCATCCGTTGCGTCGCAACGATCCGCAGCTGCGCGAAATCAACCGCCTGATGGCCGAGGAAACCGGCCCCGAGGCCTTCATCAGGCAGCAGACCGCGATCATCGGGCGCCCCGACTCGCGGCCGGCGCTCGCCGCCATCAGCTGTCCGACGCTGGTGCTGGTCGGCGAGCAGGACGAGCTCACGCCCCCTGACCGCGCCGTCGAGATGGCGCACGGCATCCGCGGTGCGCGGCTGGTGACGGTACCCGAGTGCGGGCATCTCTCGACACTCGAGCGGCCGCGCGAAGTGACACGCGCGCTGCTCGACTGGCTCAGGGGCTGAGAGGCTCGCGTGGCCTCCGCACCGCAACGCGCCCAGCTGCTCGCGCATCCCTACACGCCGGGCGAATGGGTGTGGAGCATCAGCGCGGAGGTGCAGCTGGACACCCCGGCCACGCTGCTGTGCCACTACGAGCTGCACGGCGAGGTCAACCGGCTGCGCGTCCCGGCGGCGCGCACCGGCCGCCGCGCCGACGATCTGTGGCAGCACACCTGCTTCGAGGTGTTCGCCGCGGCGCCGGCCGGCCAGGGCTATTACGAATTCAACTTCTCGCCGTCGCTCGAATGGGCGGCCTACCGCTTCAGCGAGTACCGTGAGGGCATGGAGCCCGCCAACCTGACGCGCGCCCCGGGACTCTCGGCACGCCGCACTGCCGACAGGCTCGAGCTGACCGCGCACCTCCACCTCGAGGGCCTGGAGGAGCTCGCGCGCGGCCCGCTGCTGCACCTCGGGCTCACCGCAGTGGTCGAGGACGACAGCGGCAGTCTTTCCTACTGGGCGTTGCGCCACGGGTCCGGCAATCCGGATTTCCACGACCCCGACGCGTTCGCTCTCGAGCTCTCCACCTCATGAAGTTCGGCATCGACCGGCTGGTCGAGACCGCAGCGCTGCGCGCGCCGCTCGCGGGCAAGCGCCTGGCGCTGCTGGCGCATCCCGCCTCGGTGACGCGCGATCTCAGGCATTCGCTCGATGCCCTCGCGGCCTGCGGCGGGCTCAAGCTCAGCGCCGCCTTTGGTCCGCAGCACGGGCTGCGCGGCGACAAGCAGTAC
Source organism: Steroidobacteraceae bacterium (assembly GCA_035625955.1). Lineage (GTDB taxonomy): Bacteria > Pseudomonadota > Gammaproteobacteria > Steroidobacterales > Steroidobacteraceae > 13-2-20CM-66-19. Next base: position 1,749 of record DASPOP010000225.1, read on the forward strand.
AACATGATCGAGTCGCCGGACTACACCGATCCGGTGCATCACATTCCGGTGTTCAGCCTCTACGGCACGGTGCGCCGGCCCAGCGCCGCGATGATGGACACCTTCGACGTGCTGCTCGTCGACCTCCAGGATCTCGGCTGCCGCATCTACACTTTCATCACGACGCTGCGCTACATGCTCGAGGAGAGCGCGCGCACCGGCAAGGCGGTATGGATTCTCGACCGGCCGAACCCGGCCGGCCGGCCGGTGGAAGGGCTGAGGCTGCGGCCGGGATGGGAGAGCTTCGTCGGCGCCGGCGCGCTCCCCATGCGCCACGGGCTCACCATCGGCGAGGTGGCGCGCTGGTTCGTCGCGACGCTGCGCCTCAATGTCGATTGCCAGGTCGTGCAGATGGAGGGATGGCAGCCACACGCGGCTCCCGGTTACGGCTGGCCGCTCGACGAGCGCAGCTGGGTGAATCCGAGCCCCAACGCGCCGAACCTGTGGATGGCGCGCTGCTACGCCGGCTCGGTGCTCCTCGAGGGCACCAACCTCTCCGAGGGCCGCGGCACGACGCGGCCGCTCGAGCTGCTGGGCGCGCCGGATCTGGACGTGCCGGCGCTGCTTGCGGAAATGCAGGCGCTGGCGCCCGAGTGGCTGCGCGGCTGCCAGCTGCGGCCCTGCTGGTTCGAGCCGACCTTCAACAAGCACGTGGGCCGGCTGTGCGCGGGTCTGCAGGTGCACGTGGAGGATCCCGCGTTCTACCAGCACCAGGCCTTCAGGCCGTGGCGGCTGTTCGCGCTCGCCTTCAAGGCGCTGCGGCACCTGCGGCCCGGCTATGACCTGTGGGCGGATTTTCCCTACGAGTACGAGACCGGCAAGCTCGCGATCGACGTGATCAACGGCGGCGAGCTGCTGCGGCGCTGGGTGGATGACGACGCGGCCACCCCGGCGGATCTCGATGCGCTCGCACGCGCCGATGAGGCCGCGTGGACCGCGGAGCGCCGCGCGCTGCTGCTGTATTAGATCAGGCTGGCATCTCAGCGGCGCTCGAACTCGGCGAACCCCGTGTAGCTCCACGGGCGCAGCGCCAGCACGAAGGCGGCGCCGACCCGCACCTGGGGCGCCGAGCGGTCCCGTTCGATGAGCTCCATGCACTCGCGCGCGGCGTTCTGCTGTACGCGCTTCAGCTGCGCGAGCACCTCGCGCGACATCCTGGCACCGTGAAATACGAACTCCTCCTGCATTCCGGTGAAGGCGCTCGCGAGGAACTCGCGCAGCAGACGCTCGTGCAGGTAGCGCTGCACCGGCCCGCCGGCGCGCCAGCTGAAGCGACGGCTGACCAGCAGCCGGGTGCGGTTGCCGGGCTGCAGCTCGATGACCTTCAGCCGGTCGAGCCGGATGAAATAGCGCAGCAGCTCGCGCTCGGTGAAGCGGTAGCTGCGCGTGATCTCCTCGAACGGCGTGCGGTTCAGCACCAGCCAGGTCACGAGGAACAGGCGCGGATCCGCCACGATCTCGCGCTCCTGAACGAGGGTCAGCTGGCGCGTGGGGGCGGAGCGCTCCTCGGTCCGCTCGAGCAGCTCGCGCAGTCCGACTCCCGCCAGCTCGCAGATCCGCTCGAAGCGCTCCAGCGAGAAATCGCCGCGCGCGAAGCGGCGTTTGATCGTCGCGAGGCTCAACCCCAGCGCCCGCGCCACTTCGACATAGGTCAGGCCCTGCTCGCGCAACGCCCGCTTTAGCTCCGCCACCAGTACCGCCCGCTCGGCCATGCAGGGTGTCCCTCCTGGATCATGGTATCACCTGATGATACCGATTGGCTCCAGCGGCGCGTCCCGGCCTATGAAAGTGGCTCATTCAGAGACTCCTGTCGGACAGTGTCCCCGCGTTTCAAGCCCAAGGGGGAGACCGATATGCGTGCCTTCAGGGTCCTTTCAGCGGCGATCGTGGCGGCGAGTCTCGCCGGGTGCGCGGCGCTCGGCGCGCCGTTCTGCGCGCCGTACTGCAACTCGAGCCGGCACAGCTCGTCCAGCCTGGTGGAATTCCTCTATCCCAATGGCCAGGTACCGCCGGCCGACAACAGCATGCCCGAGCTGCACGTGCCGCTCAGAGTCGGCCTGGCGTTCCTGCCGGGGCAGGGCGCCGCGGGTCCCGACGCCGCGCAGCGCGAGGAGCTGCTCGAGCGCATCCGTCGTCACTTCAGCGATCGCAAGTTCGTGAGCGAGATCGTCGTCATTCCCGACTACTACCTCACCAGCCAGCGCGGCTTCGCGGGCCTGGAGGCGGTGCAGCGCCTCTATTCGATCGACCTGATGGCGCTGGTGTCCTACGACCAGGTGATGCACACGGATGAGAACGGCTGGTCGCTCGGCTATCTGACCATCGTCGGCGCCTACGTTCTCAAGGGCAACCGCTACGACGTCTCGACGCTGGTGGATCTCGCGGTTGTCGATCCGGCGACGCGCTCACTGGTGCTGCGCGCCGGCGGCATCGATACGCGCCACGGCAACACCACGCTGATCGATCAGCCGCGGGAAGCGCGCGAGGCCGGCAACAGCGGCTTCAGCGCCGCCTCCGACCAGATGGTCGAGCACTTCGACGCCGCGCTCAATACCTTCGAGGCCGAGGTACGCGCCGGCCGCGCCAACGTGCGCGTCGTCCACAAGGGCGGCTCCGGCGGCGGCGGCGCCTTCACCTGGCCGTGGCTGGTCGCGCTGCTCGGACTGGCAGCGTTGCGCGCGCGCCGCGAGGCGCTTCAGCGGCCACCGCAGCTCGCGTACGGCGGCCCTTCGCCGGGCACGATCGGACAGAGCTGCACGGGTCCGAGCTGCGCGAGGCGCGCGCTCCAGAGCCTGCTGTCGAGCGCGAGCGGGTGCGCAGAGTCGCGTCCGCGCTCGGTCCACTGCAGCACATAGAAGTCGTCCGGCCCCTTGATCGCCAGCATCACCGAAGTCTCGCTGTGCGCCTTGCCGCCGGAGCTGACGCGGCCGCAGCTCGCCACGGTCGCGAACGAAGGCTCTTTCACCAGCGGCTGCGGGCCGAGATCGAGCGCGACGTAGGTCTCGGGACAGTGCCGCTGGAAACCGCGCGCCAGAGCCTGCAGATAGGCCGGCAGCGTGGCGTCGGCGTTGTACGAGAGTCCCTGGACGCCGCTGAGCGAGATCATGCGCGTCCACTCGTCCACGTTCTCGCCCGCCGGCACGTGCTCGCGCACGTAGATATTGCCGGTGGTGCGCTCGAAGCTCATCTTGAAGGGCGGGGGCAGCGTGAACGCCACCAGCCGGTGAAACACCGGCGTGATCACCCGCTGCGCGCCTGTGTTGCCGTCCGCGCCCGGGATCGGGGCTGCGCCCGCCATCAGCACCAGGAACGACGCGAAGAGAAACGCGCGTGAGTCAGGCATGGCGCGGGAGCATAGCGCACGCCCCCCGACGATCACTTGTCTTAATTCGCCGAATGCGCGGCAGCCCGCAGCCTGCGCCGCACCCCGTCGTCTTACGGTAAGTCCAGCCTCAGGAAGCGGGCGGTTCGCGCACAATGGGGCTGACGACGCCAGGGTGCGCTCGCGCTGCCGCGGGCCGACAAAACAAAAGGGAGTGGGGTCATCGTCTCCGGACCAAGACTGTCGCGCGTGGCGCTGGCTGCGCTCGCGATCTCTGTTGCCGTTTACACCGCCGCCGCCGGCGCCGCGCCTGCGGCCGCGGCCTTCGTGGTCCGCACGAATCTCGAGCCGCTCATCCGCGCCGCGGCCGATTCCCCGGTGCAGTTTGCAGTGCCGGTTCCGCACATCGCTTCCACCGCAGCCTCCGGCACCTGGTCGGTCGCCGGCGGACGGGCGACCTGGCGCTACGCGGTCCAGGTTCCGACGGCGGTGTCACTGTCGTTTCACGCGCTGGTAGCGTCGTTCCCCGAGGGCGCGGCGCTGCTCGTGAGCGGCGCGCACTCCGCGGCCAGCTACGGTGCGGGCGACTTCAGGCGCGGCGAGCTCTGGAGCCGGATCCACGCGGGGGACACGCTGGAACTCACGCTGACGGTTGCGGCCGCCGATGCCGCCAGGGTCGACCTGCGGATCGTGAGCCTGCAGGTGGGATACCGGGCGATCGGTGCGGGCGCCACGGATCATCCGCTCTACCAGCCGGTCGTGCCCACCGGCGGCCCGGCCGACAGCGCCTCCTGCGTCACCAACTACGAGTGTGAGGTCACCGCGGGCAACGCGACGCCGGCTGCCGCCACGGTTGCCCTGGTGGTCGAGAATCTCTATCAGTGCACCGGCACCCTCATCAACGACGTGCCGGGCGACAACACGCCGTACGTCCTGACCGCGCGGCACTGCGAAACCGGCCGGCTGGGCGGCGGCAATCCGTCGGCGGCTTCCGCCGTCACCGTGTACTGGAACGCCACCAGCGCCTGCGGGACAGCGCTCGGCTCGATCTACGCCGGCGGGCTGCCGAGCCAGACCGGCGCGCACACCGTGGTCGAGCAGCAGGACGCATGGCTCATCGAGCTCGACACCAATCCGGTGGTCGGCGACGCCCAGTTCGCCGGCTTCGACGCCTCCGGCAGCGCAGTGCAGGGCGGCTATACGATCCATCATGCCCAGGGCCGCGACAAACAGTTCGTGGGCTGGTCCGGAACGGCGTTCGCGCACGAGGAGCAGGGCGCGCTCGGGACCGATTACCTGTCCAACCTCCTCGAGACTGTCAATCAGACCGGCAATATCGGTCCGGGAGCCTCGGGCAGCGGCCTCTTCAACCGCAACCACCGTCTGGTGGGCGCCCTCGCACTCGGCCGCAAGAGCACCGACGCCTCCGGCTACGGCGCCTGCCCGGTCACGCCCGCGCCGGCGCCGAACAGCTCGAACGGAGTCGCAGACTTCACGCCGCTCGCCGCCGTGTGGACCTCGCTCGCCGACAACACGAGCAGCACCGGCCTCACGACGTTGCAGTCGGTGCTCGATCCCGGCAATACCGGCAGCCTCGTCGTTCCGGGCAAGCCGGTGGAGATGGTCGCCAACAATGCCGCGCCGCCGCCGGCGCCGCAGATCACTTTCAGCCCGGCGAGCGTCGCGGCCGGGCAGTCCTTCACCGCAGGCTGGTCGGCGACCAACGCGGCGAACTGCACCCTGACGGGAGGCATTCCGGGCGGCACCTGGGGCGGCAGCGCACAGTCGGTTCCGCCGACGGGGTCGACGACCGAGTCGGGCCCCGCGGGTCATTACACCTTCGGCTTGATCTGCCAGAGCGTGACGGCGAACAGCCTGGCCGTTTCGACGCAGGCAACACTGACAATTACACCCGACGCGGCAGCAACGGCGCCGAGCGCGGCCACGGGGCCGGCGGACGCGGCTGGAGCGGCCATTTCGGGAGGGGGAGGATCGATGGGGATCGTGGAAAGCGTGATTCTGGCGGTACTACTTGCCTTCGCCCTGCTGCGCAGCGGGCAGGGCAGCCGCAGGTGGCGAATGCCCCGGCAGCTGAGAGCGCTGAAGCGCACCGTCCGGCAGCAGAAACGTACGCCGCGCGATCGCTGAGGCCAGCCGGTCGGGGCGGTACCAGCGCTCGAGAGCGGACTTCTCGAGCAGATCGGGATTCGCCTGCGCGAAGGCGGCGAAATCGGCTGCGCCGCCGATATCCATCCGTTCCGCGATCAGCGACAGAAAGGCGATCGTGATGGTCTGGTGGAAGGCCTGCGGCCTGCCCACCTTCTCGGCCATCGCCCGCAGCGTGCGGCTGAAGTGCAGCACCGTCTCCGGGAAGTCGTGGCGCTTCAGCATCTCGAACGCGATGCGCACGTGCCCGCGATGCGGGAAGGTCGCCGGGTCGATCTCGACGCGCAGGAAGCGTGCGAGCTCAGGGCAGTCAGCCGTCATCCTGAGCCCTCCTCGCGCATGCGGTGTGAATCCTTAGCCGTCAGCTCGAGCCCGTAGACCGCACGCAGCGTCCTGATCTTCTTCAGGGTGGGTGCCGAGAACGGCGCCTTGCCCTCGAAGGCATGCAGCACGATCCCCTCGAGCAGGTCGCCGAGCGACAGGTCGAGCTCAGTCGCCAGCGCCTTCAGCACCTTGAGCAGGTGAGTCTCCAGGCGCACTCCGGTCTGGGTGCGGGTGATGCTCTTCATGCCCTATGGTACCATGGTACCAAATTACCACGCCAGCGCCGGGAGGCAGCGCCGGCAGGCGCCGCCGCAGCCGGCCGCGGGGCGCCACTGCCGCACCCGCACCCGTGCCCGCGCCCGCCACCGCCTTGCCCGAGAGTCCCCGAGAGGCTCTAATAACCGGCTGCATGCAGACTGCCCGCGACATCACCGGCTACCGCAGGTACTGGGCCGAGCGTTTCGGCACGGCGCCGTTTTTGCCGATGTCGCGCGCCGAGATGGATCTGCTCGGCTGGGACAGCTGCGACGTCATCATCGTGACGGGCGATGCCTACGTCGATCACCCGAGCTTCGGCATGGCGATCATCGGCCGGGTGCTCGAGGCGCAGGGTTTCCGGGTCGGCATCATCGCGCAGCCCGACTGGCACAGCGCTGAAGCGTTCGCTGCGCTCGGCCGGCCGAACCTGTTCTTCGGCATCACGGGCGGCAACATGGATTCCATGGTCAACCGCTACACGGCCGACCGCCGCGTGCGCAGCGACGACGCCTACACGCCCGGGGGCACGGGCGGCCGCCGTCCCGACCGCTCGGTGATCGTGTACGCGCAGCGTGCCCGCGAGGCCTGGCGCGACGTGCCGATCGTGATCGGCGGCATCGAGGCCTCGCTGCGCCGCATCGCCCACTTCGACTACTGGTCGGAGAAGGTACGCCGCTCGGTGCTGCTCGACGCCAAGGCGGACCTGCTGATCTATGGCAACGGCGAGCGGCAGATCTGCGAGATCGCACACCGCCTCGCGGGCGGCGAGGCCATCGGCGCGATCACCGACGTGCGCGGCACGGTGTTCGTGCGGCGCGGCACCCCGGCGGGCTGGATCGAGATCGACTCGACGCATCTCGATGCGCCTGGGTCTCTCAATCCTCCGGTCGACCCCTATGCATTTACGGACCGCGGGACGAGGTGCGTATCAGGCACGGAAGCGGCCCTTTCACCTCCGCTGCCCTGCGCGAACGGTTCAGCGGCGCCGGCCGCCGAGCACGTGGTGCGCTTCGTGCG
>DASPOP010000226.1:0-3059 GCA_035625955.1 Steroidobacteraceae bacterium
TTGTCCTTTCGATGTCGGATTTCTTCATCGTCAGGCGCACTTGACCGAAGCGGCAGCCGACTTCATCATCCCCTTGAGCTTGAATAGCCGTTTAATCGATCACGTGTCAAGTTCCATAAGCCGGGCAAGTCACTGAGCCGCCACGGGGTGTTCCCGGCGTAAACCGGGCGTCTCAGGGCGCTTCCCCGTTCCGGGGCGAGGCCGAACGAGTCCCACATTGAACAGGCAGTCAATGTCTTTCAGAGACTCCCGTCACGGCCCCTCCGCCGTGCCACGCGATGAATTGGAAGACGCCCGCCGCGCCCAGCTCATCGACGTGACCATCGACAGTCTCGCCGAAGTGGGCTTCGTCGGGACGACTCTCGCCGAGATCGCGGGCCGGGCCGGAGTCTCGCCGGGGCTCGTGGCGCATTACTTCGGCGATAAGGACGCACTCCTCGAGGCTGCCTTCCGCACGCTCGCCCGTGTGGTGGCGGTGCGCATGCGCGAGCGATTCGCGCTCGCGCGCACGCCGCGCGCCCGCGTGCAGGCGGTCATCGATGCCAACCTGGGGCCTGAGAATTTCGACCGGCGCACGGGCAACGCCTGGCTCGCCTTCTGGGGTCAGGTGCTGCATTTCCAGGGACTGAAGCGGGTGCAGAAGGCGTATCAGCGGCGCATGTTGTCGAATCTGCACAGCGACCTGCGGCGGATGATCCCGGCCGAGGCGGCCGGCAGCCTCGCGGCGATGATCGCCGCCATGATCGACGGCGTATGGCTGCGCGCCGCGCTGTCGGAATGGCAGGAAGCCGACAGCGAGAGCGCGCGGGCGCTGCTCAGCGCATTCGTCGACGGCCGGCTGCACGAGCTGGCGCGCGTCTCGGCCGCCGACACCGCGCACGCGGCTTCCGACCGCGGAGCGCAGCGGGCGCCGGATGCGGAGCACGCGATCCGCGTCATCAATCCGGCGACCGGCGCGCAGCTGGCGGTCCTCCCGGTGGATGGCCCGACGCAGGTGAACGCCGCGGTCGAGCGGGCACGGCTGGCGCAGAAGGACTGGCGGGCCCTGACGGGCGCCGAGCGCGGCCGCGTACTGCAGCGCGCGGCGCGGCTGCTGCGCGAGCGCAACGACGCGCTGGCGGAGCTCGAGACGCGCAACACCGGCAAGCCCATCCAGGAGACGCGCGCGGTCGATGTGATCTCGGGCGCGGAGTGCCTCGAGTACTTCGCGGGACTTGCCGCGGGGCTTGCGGGCGAGCACATCGATCTCGGACCGAAAGCCTTCGGCTACACCCGGCGCGAGCCGCTCGGAGTCGTGGCGGGGATCGGAGCCTGGAATTATCCGTTGCAGATCGCCTGCTGGAAGTCGGCGCCGGCGCTCGCCTGTGGCAACGCCATGATCTTCAAGCCCGCCGAGCTCACGCCGCTCACCGCGATCAAGCTCGCCGAAATCTACCGCGAGGCGGGGCTGCCCGAGGGAGTGTTCCAGGTCGTGCAGGGCTTCGCCGAGACCGGACGCCTGCTGACGCGACACCCCGGCATCCGCAAGGTCTCGCTCACGGGCGAGGTGGGAACCGGCAAGGCAGTCATGGCCGAGGCGGCCGCGACTCTCAAGCAGGTGACGCTCGAGCTCGGCGGCAAGTCGCCGCTCATCGTGTTCGAGGACGCGAAGATCGACAACGCGGTCGCCGGCGCGCTGCTCGGGAATTTCTACTCCGCCGGCGAAGTATGCTCGAACGGCACGCGCGTGTTCGTTCACAGGAGCATCCACGCCGCCTTCGTCGAGCGGCTGCGCGAGCGTACCGCGGCGCTGCGCGTCGGCGATCCGCTGGATCCGCGTACCCAGGTCGGCGCGCTGATCTCCGCGGAGCACATGGAAAAGGTACTGGGCTTCATCGCCCGGGGCCGCGCCCAGGGCGCGCGGCTGGTCGTCGGCGGCACGCGGGTGACGAGCGGGGAGCTCGCCGGCGGCTGCTTCGTCGCGCCCACCGTGTTCGACTACTGTCACGACGATATGGATATCGTGCGGCGGGAGATCTTCGGCCCGGTCATGTCGGTGCTGGAGTTCGCCGACGAGGACGAGGTGATCGCGCGCGCCAACGCCACCGAGTTCGGGCTCGCGGCCGGGGTGTTCACCAACGATGTCACGCGCGCCCATCGCGTGATCGCGCAACTGCAGGCCGGTACCTGCTGGATCAACCACTACAACGTGACCCCGATCGAGCTGCCGTTCGGCGGCGTGAAGATGTCGGGGCTCGGGCGCGAGAACGGCCGCGCCGCCATCGAGCACTACACCCAGCTGAAGAGCGTCTACGTCGCCATGAGCGACGTCGAGTCGCCCTACTGAGGGCTGCGGCGTGGCGCAGGAAACCGTCGACTACGTGATCGTCGGCGCCGGCTCGGCCGGCTGCGTGCTCGCGGACCGTCTCACCGAGGACGGGCGCGATCAGGTGCTGCTGCTCGAGTACGGCGGCTCGGATCGCTCGGTCTGGATCCAGATGCCGAGCGCGCTGTCGATCCCGATGAACATGCCGAAGTACGACTGGGGCTACTACACCGAGAGCGAGCCGCAGTTGAACGGTCGGCGCCTGCACACGCCCCGCGGCAAGGTGCTGGGTGGCTCCTCCTCGGTCAACGGCATGGTGTACGTGCGCGGCAACGCGCTCGATTACGAGCGCTGGGAGGCCGAGGGGGCCTCGGGCTGGAGCTACCGCGACGTGCTGCCGTACTTCAGGCGCGCCGAGAGCCGCGCCGGGGGCGGCAACGACTACCGCGGCGCAGACGGACCGCTCTCGACGCGCCGCGGACTGCTGGAGAACCCCTTGCACGCCGCCTGGCTCGAAGCCGGACGTCAGGCCGGCTACCCCCTCACCGACGACGTGAACGGTTTCCAGCAGGAGGGCTTCGGCTATCTCGAGATGACGATCGGCGCCGGCCGGCGCTGCAGCGCCGCCAACGCCTATCTGCGGCCGGCGATGGAGCGCACCAACCTCGCGGTGCGCACTCACGCGCTCGCGACGCGCATTCTCTTCGACGGGCGGCGCGCGATCGGCGTGCGCTACCGCCGGGGCGAGGCGCTG
>DASPOP010000227.1:0-6137 GCA_035625955.1 Steroidobacteraceae bacterium
GAGAACAAAGCGAGCGGGCGGCACGACAGCGGCATGGAGCACTTCGGATACAAGGAGTCGCTGGCCCGCAGCATCGGAGCCTTCGGCAGCTTCGCGGCCGGCGTCAGCTACATCTCGATACTGACCGGTACATTCCAGCTCTTTTACTTCGGCTTCGGCACCGCCGGGCCGGCGTACCTCTGGTCGTGGCCGATGGTGCTCATCGGCCAGCTGGCGGTCGCGCTGTGTTTCATGGAGCTCTCCGCCAAGTACCCGATCGCCGGATCGGTCTACAACTGGTCGAAGCTCCTCGGCAGCCGGATCGTTGGCTGGTCTTCGGGCTGGCTGATGCTGACTGCATCGATCGTCACCCTGTCGGCCGTGGTGCTGGCGCTGCAGCTCAACCTGCCGCGGCTGTGGAGCGGCTTCCAGATCGTGGGCGACGGCAGTGGTCCCTACGATTTCGCCACCAACGCGGTGCTCCTCGGCACGGTCCTGATCGTGTTCACGACCGTCGTCAACGCGCTCGGCGTGCGGTTGATGGCGACGATCAACAGCGCCGGCGTCTTCGTCGAGCTGATTGCCGCCTGCCTGATCGCGATCTTCCTGGCATTCAACATCCGGCGGGGTCCCGAGGTCTTCTTCTCCACCAGCGGCTACGGCGGCGGTACCAGCCGGGGCTATCTGAGCGCCTTCCTGGTGGCGTCGCTGGCTTCCGGCTACGTCATGTACGGCTTCGATACCGCGAGCTCGTTGGGCGAGGAGACGCACGAGCCCCGGCGCACCGCTCCGCGGGCGATTCTGCGCGCCATCCTCGCCTCGTTCGTCATCGGCGGCGCCATCCTCGTGTTCGCGATCATGGCGGCGCCTGATCTGCACAATCCGAAGATCGGCAGCGGTGACGGCGGCCTGCAATACATCGTCGAGCAGGTGATGTGGGGACCGCTCGGCAGGATCTTCCTGGTCTGCATTGTGGTCGCGGTGACCGTGTGCTCCCTCGCCGTGCACACCGCGGCCATCCGCCTGGCCTTCGCCATGGCGCGCGACAACGCCCTGCCGTTCGGGGAACGACTGGCGCAGGTGAACGCCGAGACGCAGACGCCCATCGTTCCTGCCGTGGTGATCGGCGTAATCGCGGAAGCGATCCTGGTTCTCAACATCGGGCAGCCGAAGATTTTCACGGTGCTGACCTCGATCGCGGTCATCATGATCTATCTGGCGTACCTGATGGTCACGGCCCCGATGCTGAAGAAGCGCCTGCAGGGGCAATGGCCTCCGCCGGATCTGGCCTCGGGTGGCTACTTCACCATGGGCAGGTGGGGAACGCTCATCAACGTCGTCGCGGTGCTCTGGGGCGCGGGGATGGCGCTCAACCTCGCCTGGCCGCGCGAAGCCGTGTACGGCACGCCCTGGTACAACACCTGGGGTGCGTTCGTTTACATCGCCGTGATTCTCGGCGCGGGTCTCTGGTGGTACCTGGCCAAAGGCAACCGTCAGATCGGCACGCTGGCCTCGCACGCGCTGGCCTCGGACGCCGAGCCGGGCTAGCAGCAGCCTGCGCGCTCCGGCGGCTCGCCGATGTCGCGCCGGTTCAAGTCGCCCGGCGCGCGGGTGCTCGTCTCTCGGGTGCGCGCGGCGCATGATCGCGCAGCCCGCGGTAAGGCCTCACCCGGAACCGACCATGACACCCTTCTCGGCGCTGTCGCTCCTCAGGCAGGGCCTGAGCGGCCAGCGCGGCTGGAAGCCGCAGTGGCGCAGTCCCGACCCCAAGTCCCGTTACGACGCGATCATCGTCGGCGGCGGCGGCCACGGTCTCGGCACCGCCTACTACCTCGCGCGCGAGCACGGCCTCACCAACATCGCGGTGCTGGAAAAAGGCTGGATCGGCGGCGGCAACACCGGGCGCAACACCACCGTCATCCGCTCCAACTACCTGTTCCCCGAGAGCGCGGCGCTCTATGACCACGCGCTGAAGCTCTGGGAAGGGCTGTCGCAGGCCTTGAACTACAACATGATGTTCTCGCAGCGCGGCGTGCTGATGCTGGCGCACACGGTGCACGATGCGCAGGTGGCGCAGCGGCACGTGCACGCCAACCGCGCCGCGGGTGTCGATAACGAGTGGCTCACGCCGCGCGAGGCCCAGGCCTTCTGCCCGCCACTGAAGATTGACGACATCCGCTATCCGGTGCTCGGCGCGGCCCTGCAGCGTCGCGGCGGTACGGCGCGCCACGACGCCGTGGCCTGGGGTTATGCGCGCGGCGCCGACGCGCTCGGCGTCGACATCATCGAGAACTGCGAGGTCACCGGCATCGGCCTCGGCCCGTCGGGCGAGCTCGAGGGGGTGGAGACCACGCGTGGCCGGATCCGCACGCAGCGCCTCGGAGTGGTCGCCGCCGGCCACTCGAGCGTCATCATGAAGATGGCGGGTGTGGCGCTGCCGCTCGAGAGCTACCCGCTGCAGGCGCTGGTGTCCGAGCCCGTGAAGCCGGTGTTCCCCTGCGTCGCGATGTCCAACACCATCCATGCCTACATCAGCCAGTCGGACAAGGGCGAGCTCGTGATCGGCGCCGGCACCGACGCCTACACCTCCTACACCCAGCGCGGCGCACTGCACATCCCGAGCCATGCGCTCGAGGCGATCTGCGAGCTGTTCCCCGTGTTTCGCCGCCTGCGCATGCTGCGCTGCTGGGGCGGCATCGTCGACGTGTCGCCGGACCGCTCGCCCATCATCGGCAAGACGCCGGTCCCCGGGCTGTATGTCAACTGCGGCTGGGGCACGGGCGGCTTCAAGGCGACACCAGGCTCGGCGCACCTGTTCGCCTGGACGATGGCCCACGATGAGCCGCACCCGATCAACGCCCCGTTCACGCTCGAGCGCTTCCGCGACGGCAACCTGATCGACGAAGCCGCCGCCGCGGCCGTGGCTCACTGAGGCTGCCGTGCTGCTGATCGACTGCCCCTACTGCGGCGAGCGTCCCGAGCCCGAGTTCGTCTACGGCGGGCAGGCGCACATCGCGCGCCCGCCGCATCCGGCCGAAGCGAGCATCGAGGAGTGGGCGGACTATCTCTACCGGCGCGACAACACCCGCGGCGTGCACGCCGAGCGCTGGCGGCACACTCACGGCTGCGGGCGCTTCTTCAATGCGCTGCGCGATACCAGCACTGACCGCTTCCTCGCGACCTACCGTGTGGGCGAGCGGCCGCCGCAGCCGCCGGGCGGCTGGTCATGAGCCGCACACCGTTCGGCGGACGCATCGACCGGGCGCGCCCCCTCAGCTTCACCTTCGACGGCCGCGTCTACCGCGGACTCGCCGGCGACACCCTGGCCTCGGCGCTGCTCGCCAACGGCGTGCACCTGCTCGGTCGCTCCTTCAAGTACCATCGGCCGCGCGGCCTGCTCGCCGCCGGCGCCGAAGAGCCGAGCGCGCTCGTCACCGTACGGCGCGATGCGGCGCGCTGCACGCCGAATCTGCGTGCGACGCAGCTCGAGCTCTACGAGGGGCTCGAAGCATGGAGCCAGAACCGCTGGCCCGCCCTCGCCTTCGACGTGGGCGCCGTCAACGATCTGTTCGCCCGCTTCATTCCCGCGGGCTTCTACTACAAGACCTTCATGTGGCCGCGCAGCGCGTGGCAGCGGCTCTACGAGCCGCGCATCCGCGCGGCGGCCGGCCTCGGCCGCGCACCGGAACAGGCGGATCCGGACCGCTACACGACCCGCTTCGCGCACTGCGAGGTGCTCGTCGTCGGCGCCGGTCCCGCCGGCCTCGCCGCAGCCCACGCGGCCGCCGCCTCCGGCGCACGCGTCGTGTTGTGCGACGAGCAGAGCGAGCCCGGCGGCTCGCTGCTCTCGGGCCATGCCGGGGACGAGGCGACGCTCGAAGGAAGGCCCGCGGGCCTTTGGCTCAGCGACACCGTCGCATCGCTCAGCCGCAACCCGCGCGTCACGCTCCTCGCCCGCACCACCGCCTTCGGCTATTTCCCGCACAACCTCGTCGGGCTCTCGCAGCGCCTCACCGATCATCTCGCTGCGCCCGCCGCCGACGCGCCGCGCGAGCGGCAGTGGCAGGTGCGGGCCCGGGAGGTGGTGCTCGCGACCGGCGCCCTCGAGCGGCCGCTGGTCTTCCCGGGCAACGACCGGCCGGGAATCATGCTGGCGGGTGCCGCCCGCACCTTCCTCAACCGCTACGGCGCGGTCCCCGGCACGCGCGCCGTGGTAGTGACGGCCTGCGACGAGGCGTACCGCGCCGCCCTCGATCTCGAGCGCGCCGGCGTCGATATCGCCTGCATCGCCGACGTGCGCGCGAGCGCCGACGGAGCCTGGGCACGCCGCGCGCGCGAGGCGGGCATCAGCGTGCTCGCCGGAGTCACCGTGCTCGGCACCCACGGGCGCCGCCGCGTCACGGGCATCGAGCTCGCGCGGCTCGAGTCGCAGCGGGCGGCCGGCGTCGAGACTCAGCCCTGCGACCTCGTGCTGATGTCGGGCGGGCTGACCCCGAGCGTGCACCTGCATTCGCAGTCGCGCGGCAAGCTCGTCTGGGATCAGGGCCTGCAGGCGTTCCTGCCGGGCGAGCCGGCCGAGCATTCGCGCAGTGCCGGCGCCTGCCGCGCAGTCCTGGCGCTCGATGCGGCTTGCGCCGACGGTGCCGCCGCGGGTGCCGCTGCGGCTCGCGATGCTCTCGCCCCCGGCCGCAGCGGCGTGCACGCGGGGGCTCCGCCGCGCAGCGCCGCGCCGCAGCCGCCGGCGCCTTCGGCCACCGCCGCGGCTGCCGGCTTCGTCGGCGCTCTGCCGCAGCCGAAGCGCGCACGCTCGAAGGCCTTCGTCGACTGGCAGAACGACGTCACCACCAGGGATCTCGCGCTCGCGACGCGCGAGGGCTTCCGCTCGATCGAGCACGTCAAGCGCTACACCACCACCGGCATGGCGACCGACCAGGGCAAGACCTCGAACCTCAATGCCCTCGGCATCGTGTCGCGCACCCTCGGCAAGAGCATCCCCGAGGTCGGGTTCACGACCTTCCGCATGCCCTACACGCCCGTGACCTTCGGCGCCTTCGCCGGAATG
The DNA here is from genome assembly GCA_035625955.1 of Steroidobacteraceae bacterium. Taxonomy (GTDB): domain Bacteria; phylum Pseudomonadota; class Gammaproteobacteria; order Steroidobacterales; family Steroidobacteraceae; genus 13-2-20CM-66-19. The sequence goes on from DASPOP010000227.1 coordinate 5,042, forward strand.
GCCCGCGGCGAGCTGTTCGATCCGACGCGCACCACGCCGATGCACGGCTGGGCGACGAGCCACGGCGCGGTGTTCGAGGACGTCGGGCTGTGGAAGCGCGCGCGTTACTTCCCGCGCGGCGGTGAGGACATGCATGCGGCGGTGGCGCGCGAGTGCCGCGCCGTGCGCGCCGGTTGCGGCATCTTCGATGCCTCGACGCTCGGCAAGATCGAGGTCGTGGGGGGCGACGCCGCGACGTTCATGAATCGCATGTACGTCAACGCCTGGGACCGGCTCGCGGTGGGCCGCTCGCGCTACGGCGTGCTCCTGCGTGACGACGGATTCGTCTACGACGACGGGGTGGCCGCACGGATCGCCGAGGACCGCTTCCACGTGACGACCACCACCGGCGGCGCGCCGCGGGTGCTCGCGCTCATGGAGGACTACCTGCAGACCGAATGGCGCGAGCTCAACGTGTGGCTCACCTCAACCACGGAGCAATGGGCCGTGATCGCGGTCCAGGGCCCGGCCGCGCGCACGGTGCTCGCCGGGCTCGTCGACCTCGACATCTCGGCGCCGGTCATGCCGCACATGAGCGTGGCGGAGGGGCGCATCTGCGGCATACCGATGCGGCTGTTTCGCGTGAGCTTCACCGGCGAGCTCGGCTTCGAGGTCAATGTGCCTGCGGATTTCGGCACCGCGGTGTGGGAAGCGGTCTGGGACGCAGGCCGTGCGCACGGCATGACGCCCTACGGCACCGAGGCGATGCACGTCATGCGTGCCGAGAAGGGCTACATCATCGTCGGACAGGACACGGACGGGACTGTCACGCCCGACGATGCAGGTCTCGCGTGGACGATCGGTAAGGCCAAGCCCGACTTCGTCGGCATGCGCGCGCTCCAGCGTCCCGCGATGGGCGCCCCCGACCGCCGGCAGCTGGTCGGCCTCATGACGCGAGATCCGCAGACCGTGCTCGAGGAAGGGGCGCAGGTCATGGCGCAGCCCGCTATGCCGCCGCCGACGCGGCCGTTGGGCCACGTGACCTCCTCGTATCACAGTGCCGTTCTCGGCCGCTCGATCGCACTCGGATTCGTCTCCGGCGGGCGCGCGCGCATGG
>DASPOP010000228.1:0-5827 GCA_035625955.1 Steroidobacteraceae bacterium
CGCGGCCGCGGAAGCCAGCCTGCGGCCGCTGCCGGGCGCCGGACACGAGCTCGTCCAGGCCGACCTCACCGATCCTGCCGCCGTTGAGCGTCTATGGCGCGAGGCCGACGCACCGCGTCCGATCGATGCGCTGGTGAATAACGCCGGGATCTTCCCCAATCATCCGCCGCTCACGACCGACTACGCCGGCTGGACCGCGGCCTGGCAACGTACCCTCGCGCTCAATCTCTCGGGTGCCGCGCATCTTTCTTACTTCGCCGCGCGCGCCATGGCGGAACGCTCCGGCGGCAGGATCGTCAGCATTTCCTCGCGCGGCGCCTTCCGCGGCGAGCCGCTGGCGCCGGCCTATGCCGCGAGCAAAGCGGGCCTCAACGCCTTCAGTCAGTCGATGGCGAAAGCGCTGGCGCCGAGGGGCGTCTACGTGTTCGTGGTCGCTCCCGGCTGGGTGTCGACGGCGCGCGTGGCCACGGCGATTTCCGATGCGGCCGTGATCGCGGATCAGCCCCTGGGGCGCGTCGCAACACCCGCGGAGGTCGCGCAGGCCGTCACATTCTGCGTGCTCGATGCGCCCGCGAGCATGACCGGCGCAATCCTCGATGTGAACGGCGCTTCGTACCTCAGGAGTTGACGCAGCCGGCAAAAACCCGATTTTGGCCCATGAACTAGTGGCTCGTGCGGCGGATGAAGTCCGCCACGTTGTCATGCAGCTGGCGCAGCGAGGAGTCCTTGGCGTAGACCATGTGCCCCGAATCGTAGAAGCGGAATTCGATGTTGGATTGCAGGCTCGGCGGAATCGGCAGGTGATGCATCTCGTAGACACCCTGGTAGAAGGGAGTCGCGAGATCGAAGTAGCCGGCGTTGAGCTGCACCTTGAGATTCGGGTTGAGCTTCATCGCGTTGGCGAGGTCCGGCATCACGTTGACGCCCTGGCGCGGCGAGAACGCCGGCCCCTGCTGCCCCGGCTGCTGGTGCGCGAAGTTCCAGGTGCGGAAGGTCTGGATGCTCGGCTTGAAGATGCGGCCTTCGCCGTAGCGCAGCTCCTTGCGCGCGTAGTCGTTGAACGCCGAGACGTATGCCGAGCTCAGCGCCGCGGACTGCGGGTCGTAGTCGGCACGCTGGCTCAGGGGATCGATGTCGGGGCCCGAGAAGCGGCTGTCGAGCCGGCCGGTGGTGAGCCCGCCATCGCTCTGCAGCGTCTGGCGGAACTCCCCGCCATCGATGCGCAGGTCGGCCTTGAGGATGTAATCGATCGGCAGCCCGGTGTACTCGTGCAGCTTCTGGGCGATGGCGCTGCGGTCGCCCGCGCTCAGATCCGAGCCCGCCGCGAGTGCCCGCGCGTAGTCGCCCATTGCGAACTGCTCCACCTCGGCGAGCAGCGCCTCGAGATTCGCGTGCTCGCCCGGCAGCTTCTTGTGGTACCAGGCGGTGGCCGCATAGGTCGGCAGCACCGTCTCGTAGGGCAGATCGACGCCGGGATTGCCGGTCGGCCGGTCGGCGCTCAGGTCGAAGCTCAGGATCTGCGAGAGCAGAATGACCCCGTTCAGGTCGACCGAGCGCTCCGACTCGAGCTGATTGACCACGACCGCGGAGCGCGGCGTGCCGTAGCTCTCGCCGAAGAGGTACTTGGGCGAGTTCCAGCGGCCGTACCTGGTGAGGAACTGGGTGATGAATTCGCTGAAGGCGTAAGCATCCGGGTCGAGGCCGAAGAACGCCTTCTCCTTGTCCTTGCCGGCGATGCGGCTGAACCCGGTGCCCGGCGCATCGATGAAGACGAGGTCGGTGGCATCGAGGAGGCTGTAGGCATTGTTGACGAGCGAGTAGGGCGCTGCCGGCGTATGCGCGTCCGTCGACGTCACGATGCGATGCGGCCCGAAGGCGCCCATGTGCAGCCACATGGTCGAGGAGCCGGGACCGCCATTGTAAAAGAATGTGACGGGCCGCGGACCCTCGCCGCCCTTCGAGTAGTAGACGTAGAACATCGAGGCTTCGGCCGTCGGGTTGGCTTCTGCGCCTTCTTCGCCGCCCGCCGCCTTGGCATTGGGGTCATGCGGCACATCGTCCCAACCGCGCGGGTGAACGATGAGCGTGCCGGCGATCGCCTGATAGCTCATCGCACGCCCGCCGATGGTGACGCTGCCGCTGGTCGTGACCGCCTCGGGCTTGAAAGGCTCGAATTTCCGGCCTTCCGCCTTGTCGGACTCGCCTTCGGCCTTGCGCTCCTGCGGCGGGTCGGCCGCCACTGCCAGCGTGACGCACGAGCTGAGCGCGAGAGCAAGCAGCAGATGGAAGGCGAACGGGTGGCGGCTCATGATCGCATCCTTCTCATATCCGGCCTTGCGGGAGCGCGAGAGTCTAGCCGAGCGCACCTGCCGTCGCACCACCCGCGCCGCCGCGAGCACGCGGCGGATTACTTCGCCCGCGCGCCCGCAATGACGGCGTAAACGCCGGTGAAGCTCATCACCAGCGCTTCGTGGCACTTGACGTCGACGGCAACCTCCGTCCGGCCGCGTCCGCTGCGGGCGAGCATGCGCAGCAGCTTTTCCCGCTGCGCGGCCGGGGGCTCGTGGGCGAGCGCGCGAAAGTCCGCGCGCGCCGGCGCGAGGAAGCGCGCCGTCGAGCTTTGCAACACCACCTCGGCCGCGACCGGCTCGGCCGCGCACCAGCGTGTGACCAGCGCCCAGCCGGCGAGCGCCGCCACCGAGAACAGGCTGCCGGCGAATCCGGTTCCCTTGTCGTTGAGGTTCGCCTCGAGCGGCGCGCTGATGGTCACCGGGTCCACGGCCTCGAGCCTGACACCGAGGGCCCGCGCCGGCGCGATGCGCGCCGTCAGATAGGCCTTGAGGCTCTCGAGATCGGTGAGCTGGACGTTTGACATGTGCCGCCGCCGCGCGCGGTGCCCCGCGCCGGCTTTGCTACCTGCCGGGCTTCAGGTACTCGTCGAACCACCCGACCAGCCGCGTCATGACGTCGACCTGGTCTTCGTGCCTGAAGAAGAAGTGTCCTTCGTCCGGGTAGACGACGAACTCGGTCTTGACCCCTGATCGCCGCAGCGCGTTCCAGTACTCGTAGGACTGCGTGATCGGCACTTCCGCATCGCGGTCACCGCCGACCATGAGCGTCGGCGTGTGCACGTTCTTGATGAAGGTGATCGGGGAGCTGCGCTCGTAGACTTTCGGATCGTCGTACACCGAGGCGCCGAAGTAGGGGATCATCCAGGTGTCGATGTTGTTGGTGCCGTAGTAGCTCAGCCAGTCGGAGAGACCGGCGCCCGCGACTGCCGCCTTGAAGCGATTGGTCTGGGTCAGCGCCCACATGGTCATGTAGCCGCCGTAGCTCCAGCCGGCGATTCCCAGGCGCGCCGGATCCACCGGCGCGCTCTGCAGCACCGTATCGACGCCGGCGAGGATGTCGCGCAGGTCGCCGTAGCCGAAGTCCCTGACGTTGGCCTGGGTGAAGGCCTCCCCCTGGCCGTAGCTGCCGCGCGGGTTGGGCTCGAAGACGTAGTAGCCCTCGCTCGCGAGCACTGCGTCGTAGTAATCGGGCGTCGAGGGGAACAGGGGATAGGCCGCGAAAGCCGGTCCGCCGTGCACCAGCACCACCAGCGGGTAGCTCTTGCCCGGAACGACCGCCGGGGGCTCGATGAGCATTCCCTGCACCCTGAAAGCGTCGCTCTTCCAGTAGACGTTGCTCGCCTTGCCGGTGAGCGGGCGCACGCCGGCGTTGATCCGGGTGATCGGCCGCCACTTGCCCGGCGGCCCGCTCTCGACCTCGGGGGGCGAAGTGTAGGACTGGCGGATCACGGCCGACATCGCGCCGTTCCTCGACAGGGAAATGCCGACATCTCCGGGGGTGAGGCCGAAGACGTTGCTGGCCCAGATCATCTCGGGCGCGCGCCACAGCTCGCGCTGCGATTTCGCCGCGACGTCGATCGAGGCGAGCACCTCCTCGCCCGCGGCGAACTCGGTGACGATCAGATGCGTGGCCGAGCCGTTCCAGGTGAGGGTGTGTACCGATGCCGCGAGACCGGGCGTGACATCGACCGCTTCACCACCCGCGGCGGGAATCAGGAAGACATCGCCTCCGGTGATGGTCTCGTCGCTCATGATGCCGCCGATCCAGGCGATGCGCCTGCCGTCGCCGGACCAGCGCGGCGAGGCGATCTGCAGCCGCGGCTTCGCGAGCGTCGTCACCGCGCCGCTCTCGGCATCGCACAGATCGAGCTCCGCGATCCACCAGTTGTCGTCCCCCGAGCCGTGCGCGGCGCTCACCACGAAGCGGTGGCCATCGGGCGACCAGTCGTACTCGTAGATGTTGAGATCGGCAGGGCCGAGCAGCCGCGGCTCGCCACCCTCGGCCGGGATGACGGCGAGGCGCTGCTCGTACACGGTCGAGGAGAGGACGCCGGCGTCGCGCGTCAGCGGATTCAGCGGCCCCGGAGTCCTGGGGGCGCCCTCGGAGTAGAGGAACGCGATGCGCCTGCCGTTCGGTGAGAAGCGCGGCGTGTCGAGCGGACCGCGCGCGTGGGTGAGGGTCCTGACGCTGCCGCCGTCGGCCGCGGCGACGGCGATCTGCGTCTGCTCCTTCTCATCCGTCGTGACGAAGACGATCCGGCTGCCATCGGCAGACCAGGCCGCGCCGTGCTCGTCGCACACGGCTCCGGGACAGGCGGTGAGGCGTCGCTCTCCGGAACCGTCCTGCGCGTTCACCAGGTAGAGAGCTGCAGAATCCACGTCGGCGCTGCCGCGCTTGCCGCGCACCAGGCGGCCGTAGACGAGGTGCCTGCCGTCGGGCGACAGCGCGACCTCGTTGATCGCGTGCACCGAGTTGAGCGCAGCGAGCGCGCGGCTGATGCCCGGGGACTCCGCGCCGGCGCCCGTCGGCGGCGTCAGGGCGAGCGGCAAAGCAAAGGAGACTGCCACGAGGCCGTGCGTCAGCCGTGTCATGAGCTCACCCGTATCGTGACGTTCGAGAACCACAGTTCCTTCCAGCGCTTCACCTTGTCCTCCGCGGAGAGCGTACGCGGCGATACCGGCTGCTGCGCGCCGAAGGCGACGCCCTCAACGACGTTGGCGTTCACGGCGGCATACAGGCGACCGGCCTCGGGATAGAGCGGGCCGACCAGCACGCCGCAGTTTCTGCACAGCAGCAGCTCCGCCTGACCGCTGCCCTGGGCGTAGCGGCCGCAGTCGCGCTCGTCCCTGACGAGGATGAGGAGCGAGCCCTGCGGGTCCGACACGTACGCGGCCCGGTGCTTGCGGCAGAAGTCGCAGTCACAGGCGCGTGGATTGTAGGTTCCGGCGGTGCGCGTCAGCTCCAGCTCGACGCGGATGTTGCCGCAGTGACATCCTCCGCCCAGTTTCTGCATGGTCAGAAGTCCGCGGATCGACGCCAAACCATGGGTGAACACTACGTGCGCGGTCCGGGCGGCGCAAGGGCGGCCCTTGGCTACAATGAGCCCATGACACCCACGCCAGCGGAACCCATCTCGAGGGTGCTGAGCGCCGCCACCTTCGCCGCGGAGCGTCATCGGGACCAGCGGCGCAAGGGCAAGGATGCTTCACCCTACATCAATCACCCGCTCGCGCTCGCCAGCCTGCTGGCCGGGCAGGGCGAGCGCGACCCGACACTCCTGATGGCGGCGCTGCTGCACGACACGGTCGAGGACACCGCCACCAGCTTCGAGGATATCGAGCGCGCCTTCGGCAGGGAGGTGGCGGACATCGTGCGCGAGGTGACCGACGACAAGACTCTGCCTAAGGCCGAGCGCAAGCGGCTGCAGATCGAGCACGCCGCGCACTTGAGCCGCGCGGCGAAGCTGGTGAAGCTC
>DASPOP010000229.1:0-9222 GCA_035625955.1 Steroidobacteraceae bacterium
GCGATGCCGATGTGGATGTCGTCGTAGATCTCGAGCGCCTCATCGGTCCAGCGGCTGTTGGCCTCGGGCACCGCGCGGATGGCCGCGACCGCCGCGGTCACGAAATAAGCCGTCAGCGTCAACGGCGCGCCGCGGCGCGCGAACTCCTCGCGCTGGCGCGTGCGGTCTTTCAGCACGGCGCCGAGATCGGCCTCGAACACGGTGGTCACGTGCGGCGCTGTATGCAGCAGGCTCTTCGTCATGTGCTCGGCGATGCGGCGCCGCACCGCGGTGTGCGGCACGCGATGGCTGCGGATCGCGCCCACTGCCGCTGCGGCCACGGTTGCCGGTCCGGGCGCCGCCGCGGGTGCGGTGTCCGCCGGCGCGGCGCCGCTGCCTCGAGCGGCGGCGCTCAGCACGTCCTCGACGGTGATGCGGCCGCCGGGACCGGTTCCCGGGACCCGATCCTCGGTGAGGCCATGCTCCGCCAGGAGCCGCCGCACCGCAGGGCTCGGCTGCCCCGCGCCCGCGGCGGCCCTGGGCGCGGCGGCGGCCGGCGCGCTCGCGGCGACACTGGCTTGGGGCGCGCTGGCGGCGGTCGCGTGGGCGGCGGCGTCCTCGGCTTGAGCGCGCGGCGAAACCCGCGCCGCACCGGCGGCACCCGTCGCGATTCTGCCGAGTAGCTCGCCCGGAGAGATCTCGTCCTGCTCGTGCTTCAGGATCTCGGCGAGCACCCCGCTCGCCGGGGATGCCACCTCGACGGTCACTTTGTCGGTCTCGAGCTCGATCAGCGGCTCGTTCGCTTCGACCGGCTCGCCGACGCGCTTCAGCCAGCGCAGCAGCTGCGAGCGCGTGCCCTCGGTCTGCTCCGCCGGTGCGCGGATGTCGAGACTCGCGCTCATCGGCTCACAGGCTCGCGAGCTTCTGGATGGCGCGCGTGATCCGCGCGACGTCCGGCACGGCCGCCTCGAGCAGCACCGGGCTGTGCGGGCTCGGAATGTCGGGCATGGCGAGCCGCTCGATGGGCGCCTCCAGACTGTAGAACGCCTCGCCGGCGAGCGTCGCCGCCACCTCGGCACCGAAGCCGGCGGTCAGATTGTCCTCGTGCACGATCAGGCATCGGTGGGTTCTCTCGACTGAGCCGAGCACGCCGGCCTTGTCCCAGGGCGAGAGCGTACGCAGATCGAGTACCTCGGCGTCAACCTGCGACTCGCGGGCGGCGAGCTCGCAGCGCTCCACCATGGCGCCCCAGGTCACGATCGTGAGCTCGGTGCCCGGCCGCACGAGGCGCGCGTGGCCGTAGGGCACGATGAACTCGTCGCCCGGATAAGGCCGGCGCGCCCAGGCGCCGTCGAGCATGGCGCGGTGCTCGAAGAAGATGACCGGATCGTTGCCGCGCAGCGCGGCGCGCAGCAGCCCCACCGCGTCCTCGGCGTTCGAAGGCACCGCGACCTGCCAGCCGACCCCGTGCACCCAGGCGACCTCGTTGGTCTGGCTGTGCCAGGGATCGCCGCACTTGAAGAAGCCGCCCGGCATGCGCACGACCAGCGGCGCGGCGAAGCGGTTGCGCGTGCGCCAGCGCAGCGTGCCGCAGTCATTGAGCTGCTCGGCGGCCGGCTCGGCGTATTTGCGGAACTGGATCTCGGCCACCGGCAGCAGGCCCGCGAGCGCCATGCCGACGGCCCGTCCGACGATCCCCTCTTCGGAAAGGCTCGTATCGAACACACGCCCGATGCCGTACTTGTCCTGCAGCCCGAGCGTCGCGCCATGGACCCCGCCCTTCGGCCCCACGTCCTCGCCGAACACCAGCATGCGCGGGTTGAGCGCGAGCTCCGCATCGAGCGTACGGCGGATCGCGGTGAGCATGTTGATCCGCGTCGGCTCGGGCTGGGCGCGCTCGCTCGAGGGCGCGAACACGCAGCCCTCCGCAAGGAGCCCGCCCTGCTGCTGCAGCTCGCGCGTGCCGTCGGCGCCCTGCCAGAACACCTGGCTCGCGAGCTGCTGCGGATCGGGCTGCGGCCGCGCCAGCGCCCGGGCGACGGCCTGCTCGATCTCCGTCCGTGCCTGGGCGGCAATCTCCCGCCACTCGCCCTCGGTCATCACTCCGGGCACCAGGAGCTGCTCGAGCCGTACGAGTGGATCGCGGGCGCGCTCCTCTTTCAGTATCTCGGCGGACTTATAGGCCTGGGTGTCCTGTCCCGAGTGTCCCGAGAGGCGTGGAACCGTGAGCCGCAACAGCAGCGGCGTGCGCGCGGCGCGCACCTGCGCCACGGCGCGCTGTGTCAGCTCGCGGGCCGCGCGCGGATCGCTGCCGTCGCCTTCGAGGATCGTGAGGCCGGCGAAGGCGCGCAGGTTCGCGGCGATGTTGCCGCCCGGGGTCTGGTAGGTTGATGGCACCGAGATGCCGAAGGCGTTGTCCTCGATGTAGAACAACATCGGCAGACGCTGGGTCGTCGCGATATTGAGCGCGGACCAGAAGCCGTTGGTCGCGGTCGAGGCGTCGCCGCCGAGCACTACGGCGATGCTATGCGCGTAAGCGGCGTCGCCGAGCACCTCGTGCCGGTAACGGATCGCCTGCGCCCAGCCGGCCGCCGGCGTGTATTGCGTCCCGACGCCGCCGCAGGCCGGCAGCACGGTGGGTGCGCCCCGGCCCGGCAGGTTGAACACCACGCCGATATCGCGGCCACCGCTGAAGGCGCCGCTGCGCGCCAGCGGTCCCGCCGCCGCGTCCTCCGGGCTCACGCCGAGAGTCAGCATCAGCGGCCGCGAGCGGTAGTACCCGGCGATGCCGTCGTGCGCATCGGTCAGATTCAGTCCGAGGAGAATCTGTGCGAGCTCATGGCCACGCGCGGAGAACTGGTAGAGCACCTTGCGCTCCGGGACCAGGCGCGTCTCCTCGATGTCATCGAGCGCGCGCGAGAGCTGCACGAGCCGCGTGACTCGGCGCCAGTCGGCCTGCGTGGCGCTTGCGGGGCCTCCCTCGGGGAGGCTCGGGATCGCGGCGGCAGGGGCAGCCATGGGGCTCCTCGGGCGTGGGCGCTGGCGCGAAGCTTATGCCCTGAGGGTTGCAATTACCTTGCTGAAATTGCGGTCTGGGCGCCTGTTTTGGCAATATTATTGCCATGAAGCGCACTCTCGATCGCCTCGACCGCCGGATCCTCGAGCAGCTCCAGACCGACGCACGCATCTCCAACCAGGAGCTGGCCAAACGTGTGGGCCTCTCTCCGGCGCCCTGCTGGCGGCGGCTGCGGCGCCTCGAGGAGGCCGGTTTCATCGCGGGCTACGTGACCTTGCTGCGAGCGCCGGCGATCGGGCTGCCGATCCTCGCCTACGCGGTCGTTTCGCTCGAGAACCACCACCCGGAATCCGTCCGGCAATTCGATCAGCTGGTGAAGGATCGCCCCGAGGTGCTCGAGTGCCACTCCATGAGCGGCCCGAACGACTATCTGCTGCGCATCGTCGCCGCCAGCATGGAAGCCTACGAGCACTTTCTGTCGACGCAGCTGCTGCAGCTCGCCGCGGTGCGCTCGGTCAACACCAGCTTCGTGCTGCGGACCAAGAAGTACACCACCCGGCTACCGGTTACCTGAAGCGTCCCGTTCGCACGCGCAGCGGGCGGTGTCGGGACCGGCCAACCAGAAGGCCGACGCCGGCAGACGCACGTCGGCGTTCTTCCACGCGGCGGCGAATTCCCGCGCGCTCGCAGCGGCCGCCTTCGTCCGGCCTTCGGCCCGCAGCGCCTGCGTGAGTCCATGGAGCGCCCAGCCGTTGGCGGGATTGTGCCGGAGGTCTTCCCGGTAGACGCGCTCGGCCTGCGCCGCGCGCCCGGCGATGAGGAGCTCGGCGCCGAGCAGATGGCGCGCTGGAAAATACCAGTCCGCCGGCTCGTCGTACGCCAGCCGGTCTTCGGCGGCGACCGCGCGCTGAAGGTCGGCGATGGCCTCATCAGTTCGTCCGCCGGTCGCGGCGATGCGCGCCGCCACGATGGGTTGCGCCACCGCGAGGATGTCGCTCAGGCGGTTGAAGCCCGCCATCGAATCCGCCGGCGCTGCAGCCGCGAGGGCCGCGAGCTCATTGAGTGCCTGCTGTGCGTCCGCGATACGCCCACGCGCGGCGAGCGCCACGCCACGCCCGTACAGCCAGCCGGCCGTGAGGCCCGGGGCACGCTTATCCGGAGCCTCGAGCGCGATCAACTCGTCCCAGAGCCCGAAGCGCACCAGCGCCGCGTACTGTGGCGTGAGGTTCCAGCCGGAGTCGCCCATCGCCAGCACCATGTCGACCGGCACGGACTGCGCCACGCTTTGCACGGCCGCCAGCGCCTCGGCCTTGCGGCCTTCCATGGCGGCGGAGAAGGCGAGGAAGGAGTAGTTGTGGGCGAGGTACATGGCGTAATAGTCGGGCGCGGCGGTTGAGTTGAAGTACGCCTGATCGGCCGCCACGCCGCGGCGGTTGGCTGCGGCGGCGTCCTCGTAACGGCCGACGCGCTGCATGATGTGCGCGGGCATGTGCTCCAGGTGGCCCGCCGCCGGCATCATGCCGGTGAGGCGCTGGGCGGCGGCGATGGCCTTGCCGGGCTCGGGCGAGGCCTCCATCGTGTGGATGTAGTAATGGTTCGCGCCTGGATGATTCGGGTCACGACGCAGGACTGCCTCGAGTCGAGCCTCGATCTCCGGCGTGCCCTCCACCGGCCGCCCCTCGGGGGTCCACAGCTTCCAGGCGTGCACGTTCATCTCGCTTTCGGCGCACAGGGTCTGCACGACGAGGTCATCCGGAAAGCGCCCGGCCACCTTGCGCATGGCGCCCGCGTAGGCGGTGAGCGCCGGGGTGAGGTTGGAGGGATCGAGCGGCTGGGCGTTGGGGTAGCGCGCCGCCAGCGCCTCGATCAGCGCCTGCTCGACCGCGGAAGCGTGCGCGGCGTTCGCCTGCGCCTGGCGCAGCGCTTCGAAGGCGACCCGCGCCCTTGATGCGGCCATCGCCGGCACGTTGTAGTTCGGGCCGACGGTCAGAGCCACTCCCCAGTAGCATGAGGCGCAGGTGGGATCGACCTCAGCGCCTTTTGCGAACGAGCGCGTTGCCTCGTCGTGATTGAACGCCCACAGGAATCGCATGCCCTGGTCGAAGTACCGCTGCGCCTCGGGCGAGGCCGTCACCTGCCGGTGGAACGTGCCCAGGCCCTCGTACAGGCGCGCACCGTGCGCCCACTCGGCGACGGTCGACGGCAACGCCATGGCGTGCTCGTCGGCCTGGGCGCCGGCATCCGACGGCGCCGCCAGCGCCACCACCGCCACCGCGGCGAATGCAAACAGTGATCGCATCGCGTACCCCCGGGCGACAGCAGGGTGGGCCTGACTATCGCGATTCGGACTTTTCCACGCTGCTCCACCCCTTTCCCGCCGCCGCCAGCCGCTCGAGGAGCGGCGCCGGACGCCAGCGGGCCCCGTGCGAGGGCGCGAGCCGTTGCATCGTCTCGACGACGCGCTTCAGACCCGCCTGCTCGGCCCAGTACATCGGGCCGCCCCGCCACGCCGGGAACCCGTAGCCGTTGACATAGACCACGTCGATGTCGCCGGCGCGCAGCGCGATGCCTTCGTCGACGATCTTGGCGCCCTCGTTGACCAGCGGGTGCAGCAGCCGGTCGAGGATCTCCTCGTCCGGAATCTGCCGGCGCCGGATCTTGAGATCGCGCGACACCCCCTCGATGAGCGTCAGCACCTCCGGATCGGGGATGCGGGTGCGCCCGTCGTAGCGGTAGAAGCCCTTGCCGGCCTTCTGTCCGAGGCGCCCCTGCGCCACCAGCCGCTCGAGGATCGGCGAGAAGCGCTCGTCGGCGGGGAGTTTGCGTCCCTTGCGGATGAGGAAACCGACGTCGTTGCCGGCGAGATCGCGCATGGCGAGCGGCCCCATGGCAAAGCCGAAGCCTTCCATCACCCGATCCATCTGCTCCGGGGTCGCGCCCTCCTCCAGCAGGAATTCCGCTTCCGACCCGTAGTACATCACCATGCGGTTGCCGATGAAGCCGTCGCAGTTGCCGGCGAGGACCGTCACCTTGCCGAGGGTCTTGCCGAGCGCCATCACCGTGGCGAGCGTCTGCGGGGAGCTGCGCGCGCCGCGCACGTTCTCCAGCAGCCGCATCACGTTGGCGGGACTGAAGAAGTGCGTCCCCACCACCTTCTCCGGCCGCGTGGTCACGGCGGCGATCGCGTCGATGTCGAGCGTCGAGGTGTTGGTGGCGAGAATGGCATCGCGCGCCGCCACCCGGTCGAGCCGCGCGAACACCTCCTGCTTCACGTTCATGTCCTCGAATACGGCCTCGATGACGATATCGGCCTCGTCGAGCTCACCGTAGTCGGTGACGCCCCGGATCAGGGACAGCACCCGGTCGGCGCGCTGCTGGGTCAGGCTGCCGCGCGCCACCGAGCCCGCGTAGTTCTTGCGGATCAGCCCCAGACCGCGCTCGAGCGCCTCGGGCGAAAGCTCGAGGACCCGCACCGGAATACCGGCGTTGGCGAAGGTCATCGCGATGCCGCCCCCCATGGTGCCGGCACCGATCACGCCGGCGCTCCGGATCGGCAGCGGCTTCACGTCGGGTCCCACGCCGGGGATGCGGCGCGCCTCGCGCTCGGCGAAGAACAGGTGCGTGAGCGCGTGGCGCTGCGGGCTGTCGCGGCATTCGATGAAGCAGTCACGCTCGAAGCGGAAGGCCTCCGCCTTCGGCCGGGTGCAGGCCGCCTCGATGCAATCGACGATCTTCCAGGGCGCGAGTTGTCCACGCGCCCGCGCGGCGATCTTCTGTCTGAATGCCGTGAACAGCGCGCCGCTCACGTCGCGGATGCGCTCGGTGAGCTCGCTGGCGAGCCGCAGCGGCCAGCGCTCGCGCGCCGCCTGCCGCCCGAGCTCGGCGGCGGCGGCGACCGCATCGTCCGCGACTTTCTCGATCAGCCCCAGCTCGAGCGCGCGCGCCGCCGGGATCTGCGCCCCCGAGGTGATCGCCTCGAGCGCGGCCTCGGGGCCCGCGAGGCGCGTGACGCGCTGGGTGCCCCCGGCTCCCGGGATGAGCCCGAGCTTCACTTCCGGCAGGCCCACCGTCGTCGCCGGCGTCGCCACGCGCCAGTGGCAGGTGAGCGCGAGCTCGAAGCCGCCGCCCAGCGCGTTGCCTTCGAGCGCCGCGACCAGCGGCTTGGCCGTCGCCTCCATGCGTGCCTGCACGTCGAGAATCATCGGCGCCTTCAGCGCGAGTCCGGAGGCGATCTCGTTGATGTCGGCACCCGCGGGGAAGATGCCGTTGGCGCCGGACACCACCACCGCGACGATCTGCGGATCCGCGGCCGCCCGGGCCAGGCCCTCCATGAGTCCCTCGCGCACCGCGAGGCTGAGCGCGTTGACCGGGGGATTGGCGATCTCGAGGATCGCGACGTCGCCGGCGGCGCGATAGTTGACTGCTGCCACTCGCTGCTCCCGTTTACCCCGGCCATTGTACGGGCTCCGGTTAAACTTGCTCCATGGAACACGTGGACGTGGTCGTGATCGGCGCCGGCGTGGTCGGCCTCGCCATCGCACGCGAGCTGGCGCAGCGCGGGCGGGAGGTGCTGATCCTCGAGGCCGCGGAGCGCTTCGGCAGCGGGGTGAGCTCGCGCAACAGCGAGGTCATCCATGCCGGGATTTATTATCCGCGCGGCTCGCTCAAAGCCCGCCTGTGCGTCGCAGGGCGCGACCGGCTCTATGACTTATGCCGCGAGCAGGGCGTCGCGCACAGCCGCTGCGGCAAGCTGATCGTGGCGAGCAGCGAGAGCCAGCTTGCCGAGCTCGAGCGGATCCGTGCCGCGGCGCTCGCCAACGGCGTCGAGCTCGTGCCACTCGGCCGGGCCGAAGCGCTCGCCCTCGAGCCCGAGCTGCGCTGCGCTGCGGCGCTGCATTCGCCCCTGACCGGGATCATCGACGCGCATGCCTACATGCTGGCGCTCCTCGGCCAGGCCGAGAGCCGCGGCGCCCTGCTGGTGTGCGACAGCGCCGTGACTGCCCTCGCGCTCCAGGCCGACGGTTTTGGCATTGGGGTGAACGGTGCGCCTCTCTCGCTCCACGCCCGCACGCTGGTGAACAGCGCGGGACTGTCAGCGCCCGCAGTCGCGCGTCTCATGGAGGGCTTCCCGCAGGAGCGCGTGCCGCGTGCCTGGTTCGCCAAGGGCAGCTACTTCACGCTGGCCGGCCGCGCCCCCTTCGGGCGGCTCATCTATCCGCTGCCCGTGCCCGGCGGGCTCGGCGTGCATTTGACCCTCGACCTCGCGGGCCGCGCGCGCTTCGGGCCGGACGTGCAATGGGTCGAGCAGTTGGATTATGCGGTGGATGCGCAGCGTGCGGCCGGTTTCTACGGCGCCATCCGCGACTGGTGGCCGGCGCTCGCCGACGGCGCGCTCGAGCCTGCCTACTCCGGCATCCGTCCCAAGATCACGGGTCCGGGCGAGCCCGCGGCCGACTTTCGTATCGACGGGCAGGCGGTGCACGGCGTCCCCGGGCTCGTGCACCTGTTCGGGATCGAGTCGCCGGGACTCACCGCCTCACTGGCGATCGCCGGGCACGTGGCGGACCTGCTCGCCTGAAATGAAAAGGAGCCCGCGCAAGGCGAGCTCCAGAGCAATGCCACGGATCGCGTGCCGTCAGCCGGCGGGAGTCGCCTCGACCTGGATCGCGAGCTTCACCTGCATGCTGAAGCCTAACTTCTCACCGTAGCTGATGCCGAAGTCGGCGCGGTTGACGGTGCCCGAGGCATCGGCGCCGCAGCGCTCCTTGTTCGTCGGGGGCGTCGGCTTGCACAGGAAACTGTTGATGGTGAGGTTCACCGGCTTGGTCACGCCGTGCAGCGTCAGCTCACCATGCACTTCAGTGGGGGCGCCGTCCTTGAAGTTGGTGAGCGTGCCCTTGTAGACGGCGGTCGGGTATTTCTGCACGTCGAACATGTCGGGCGACTTGGTGTGCTCGTTGAGCTTGGCGTGGCCGAAATCGATCGAGGTCGTGTCGACCGTGATGTTGACCGTGCCCGTGCCGGCCTCCCTGTCGAGCACGATGGTCCCGGCAGAGCTGTCGAACTTGCCCCGCCAGACCGACAGTCCGCCGAAATGGTCGGCCGCGAAGCTCGGATAGGTATGAGCCGGATCGACCTGGTAGGTCACCGGCGCGGCCAGGGCGGCACCCGCGGCCAGGCTCGCCACGGCGAGCGGCAGCACAATCTTCATCACGAACCTCCGATGG
>DASPOP010000230.1:0-7954 GCA_035625955.1 Steroidobacteraceae bacterium
CCAGGAGCTCGGCATGGCGGTCGCCTGGCCGCATTCGCCCGGGTTGTTGGTGATGTCGGAGCTCGTGATCCAGTCGCCGGGATCGGAGGCACCCGGTCCCGGACAGGCGCCGCCGTTGGCAACGAAGGCATCGGAGATGAAGCAGTAGCCGGGCAACAGCCGGCCCGTGAGATCCGGGTGATCGGGCCGGACGCCGGTGTCGATGTCGGCGATGACGAGGGTAGCGCTGCCGGTGGTGGTGGCCCAGGCATCGAAAGCATCGACGGCACTCGGGGTGGCCGCGGCGCTCTGCAGGTACCACTGCTGCGGGTAGAGCGGATCGTTCGGCGCGGCGTGAATGTAGCGGCGCTCGTCGCGCACGGCGTACTCGACTTCCGTGTCGGCGCGCAGCCGTGCGAGCGTCGCCGCCGCCGATTCTCCCATCGCCGGCTCGACCTGCACGGCGTGGATGAGCGCCGTGATCGGCCGATGCGCCACGAGACGCACACCGCTGCGGGAAGTGAGCGCGACAATGCGCTCTCTGGCGCCGCTCGGCTGCGCCAGGGCGGTGGCCGCGGCGGCCGTATCGGCGCGCAGCTTGACGATGAGCTGCTGCGCCGCCGCGGCCGGCGTGCCGTGCGGGTGCGTGCGCACCGGGTTCAGCTCCGCGGCGCCGCCGGGCGTGCCCGTCATCGCGGCGAGCACCCACAGGCACATGAGCCAACGGCGCAGCAGGCCTCTTGAGGAGATACCCATCCGGTCCTTTCTAGTGAAAGTTTGCCGGACACGAAAGCTGTCGGCTCACTACGACAACACGTTCCCGCCTGCCGCCCGGCCGACGATCGATTTGCGAGGCGCGTCACACTCGCAGGCCACCGGGCACGCCGCGCTTGCTTGCGCGACCGCCGCCGCGGCCCGCCGCAAGGCCATGATATTCTCGCGGCCGGCCAGGTCTTCGGGGGGTCGGCCGTGCTCGACTATTTCAGAACGCTCACCCGGCCGCAGCTGCACGCCTATCTGGCGGCCCTCGGCGGCTGGTCGCTCGATGCGCTCGACTTCTTCGTATTCGTCTTCTGCCTGACTGCGATCAGCAGCGAGTTTCATACCACCGTGAAGGCGGTGTCCGAGGGCGTCTTCCTCACGCTGGCGTGCCGTCCCCTCGGGGCGCTGGTGTTCGGCTGGATGGCGGAGAAGTACGGGCGCCGGCCGGTCCTGATGTTGAATGTCGTGAGCTATTCCGTGGTGCAGCTGGCCACGGCCTTTGCACCCAACCTGGCGACGCTGCTGGCGCTGCGCGCAGTGTTCGGCTTCGCCATGGGCGGCGAATGGGGCGTGGGCGCGGCGCTGGCGTTCGAGACGCTGCCGGCGAAGGGGCGCGGCTTCTTCTCCGGGCTGCTGCAGGAGGGCTACGTACTCGGCTACCTGCTGGCGGCGGCGCTGTTCGGACTGCTGTTCGTGCACGTCGGCTGGCGCGGGATGTTCATCATCAGCTCGGCATCCGCGCTGCTGGTGCTGTACATCCGCTTCGGAGTTCACGAGTCCCCCGCCTGGACCGCCGGCAAGGCGCCGCACCGGGCCTCCGCCGCCGAGCTCTGGGACGCCGTAACCCGTTATTTCCCGACGCTGTGTTACCTCGTGCTGCTGATGGCGTGCTTCAACTCCTTCTCGCACGGCTCGCAGGACCTCTATCCGGCATTCCTGGAGAAGCAGCACGGCTTCCCGCCGAGCATGCGCAGCAGCGTCACGATCATCATGAACGTCGGCGCGCTGCTCGGTGGCATCTGCTTCGGCGCATTGTCGGAGCGCATCGGGCGCCGGCGCGCCATCGTGCTGGCCGCGGCCCTGTCTCTGCCGATGATCCCGCTGTGGGCGTATTCGCAGACCGCGGTCATGCTGGCGCTCGGCGGCTTCCTCATGCAGTTCATGGTGCAGGGAGCCTGGGGCATCGTGCCGGCGCATCTCAACGAGCTCTCGCCCCCCTCGGTGCGCGCGATCCTGCCGGCCTTCGCCTACCAGCTCGGCAACCTCGCCGCCTCCAGGATGGCGCCCTTTCAGGCCGGCATCGCCGAAGCCCACGGCAACGACTACGCCCACATCCTCTCGCTGACGATGGCGATCGTGGCGCTGGCGCTGATCCTGGTCACCTGGTTCGGCCCGGAGGCGCGCGCCGCGGAGCTGAAAGTCGGATAGAGCCGAAGAATCCCGCGGCAGGCCGCTCAGGGCTCGCTCTGCACCTGCAGCGGAACCCGATGGGTCGCCAGAGCCTCGAGCGGCATCGGGCGGCCGAGAAAGTAGCCCTGCGCCATGTCGCACTGCAGGGACTGCAGCAGCGCGAGCTGCTCCGCCGTCTCGACGCCCTCGGCAATCACCC
The DNA here is from genome assembly GCA_035625955.1 of Steroidobacteraceae bacterium. Taxonomy (GTDB): domain Bacteria; phylum Pseudomonadota; class Gammaproteobacteria; order Steroidobacterales; family Steroidobacteraceae; genus 13-2-20CM-66-19. The sequence continues at coordinate 2,351 of DASPOP010000230.1, forward strand.
GCACGTTGATGTTGCGCGCCAGCAGAATCATCGCGTGGGCGACTGCGACCAGCGCCGGACCCTGCGCGCTGCGCATGCTCGAGGCCATGAACGAGCGGTCGAGCTTGAATATGTCGATCGGGAACTCGTGCAGGCTCGCGAGCGAGGAGTAACCGGTACCGAAGTCATCCACCGACAGCGCGATCCCGAGCGCCTTGATGGCATCCAGCGTCTGCTTGGCGACGGAGAAGTCGGTTACCAGCTCGCTCTCGGTGATCTCCACGTGGAGGTGGCACGGCTCGAGCGCGCAGCCGCCCAGGATCTCGGCCAATCTGGCCGGCAGCAGCCGATCGCCGAGCTGCCGGCGTGAGACGTTGACGCTCACGAACCCGGGTGCCGCCTCACCCATCTGTCGCTGCAGTCTGGCGAAGTCACGGCAGGCCTTCTGGATGACCCACTCTCCGAGCGGCTTGATCAGCTCGCTCTCCACCGCGACCGGCAGGAACTCGGCGGGCGCGATCATGCCCTTGACCGGATGCTGCCAGCGCACCAGCGCTTCGATGCCGACGACCGCGCCGGTCTGCAGGCTCACGATCGGCTGATACACGAGTGCGAGCTGCCCGGCGTCGATGGCCGCGCGCAGCTCGCGTTCGGTATCGACCCGCAAGCGGGTGCGCTGGCTCATCGATGACTCGAAAACCGCGTAGCGACCCCGGCCTGCGGCCTTGGCCGCGTACATCGCGGTGTCGGCATCGCGCAGCAGATCGCTGGCGTTGCGATATCCGCCGTCGCTGTGCACGATGCCGATGCTCGCGGAAATCGTCACGCGGGCGCCCTGGATCCAGTAGTCGGCGGCCAGCGCGGTGAGCAGGCGCTCGGCGACCGCGTGCGCCTCTTCGGGGCGCGACAGCTGCTCCAGCACCACGACGAATTCATCGCCCCCGAGCCGCGCCGCGGCATTGCCGCGCGTGGCGGGCAGCACGGCGTCGGTCGCGCGGCTGGTGGCGCGTATCCGCTCGCCGACCTGGCGCAACAGCAGGTCCCCGGCCTCGTGACCATAGGCGTGGTTGACGAGCTTGAAGCGGTCGAGGTCGAGGAACAGCAGCGCGAAGCCGTTGTGCGGCTGCGCCGCGGCCCTGGTGATGGTCTGCTCGAGCCGCGCAAGCAGCGCCTCGCGGCTCAGCATGCCGGTGAGCCGGTCGCGCGCCGGCGCCTCTTCGGGAGTCACGCCGCCCGAGAGCTCGCCGTCGAGCAGGCTGAGAATCTGGGTTTCACTGTGTGCCATTCAGCTCACCAGTCCGTCGAGCAGGGCGGCCTCCGCCGCACAGCAGGCTCCCAGCTCCGGCAGGTCGGCCTCGGTGATGCCAAACATCGTCAGCGACAACTGCGAGTCCGGAGGCCGGAAGTCGCTGCAGAACGTATCGCCGCCGTACATGGCGCATTGCTCGGCGACCGCGAGCAGGGCACTGCCGAACGACGCCGGTTCGGTCTCGGGCAGATGGTGATGAAAGCGGGCTGCATCGATGAACTGTGCCGGCAGCTGCCAGTGGGCGAACAATGCGGCGCTGAGCAGCGCGTGCTCGGTGCGCCCGCTCGATGCCGGAGCGCCTGCCTCGTGAGGCCGCAAGCGCCGCTCCCGCTCGATCTGCAGCTGCACCAGCCAGCCGAGGTCGTGCAGCAGTCCGAGGAGAAAGGCGCTTTCGCCGTCCCACGGCGTCACGGCAGCGCGTGCCGCCAGGCGCTTCGCCGCCACGGCCGTCATCAGGCTGTGGCGGCGCAGATCCCGGAACCGTCCCGGGTCGGCACAGCCTGCGGCAATGCTGCCGTCGAAGCGCGCGGCCATGGCGATGCCGGCGACCGCCACCGCCCCCAGAACCGTGAGTGCGCGATCGATCGAGCTGATCGACCGCGAGCCATAGAAGGCGGAGTTTGCGACCTTGAGAACCCGCACCGCCAGCGCGGGGTCCACCCGCAGCAGCTCGCGCAACTGTTGGTATTGAACATCGACGTCAGGCTGGGTGAGCACCTGCAGCAGCCGCGAGTCGAGCAGCGGCAGTGCCGTCAGTCGCGCGATGCGCGTACGCGCCGATTCGAGCGCCGGGTCGCGCTCGGTTGCCAATGCTGGCGTCAAGAGTCCTCCGTGACCTGCGCGCCCCGGGAGGCACAGGCCCCGGGAGCCATGAGCAACCCGCGCGGCCTGAAGATCCCGCCCGGCGGGGCCGGGCGGCGCTCCTCAGCCGCCGCCGGCCCGCAACTGCGCCAGGGCCTGCTCGAAGATGCGGAGGTTCTCCGGCGAATCCTCGGCGGCCTCGGCCTTCTCCGAGGAGATCTTCGTCAGCATGGCCAGCTTGATGCGGCCGGCGAGCCCGAATTCCTGGGCCGCTTGCTTATAAAAGTCATTCAGTTTGGCTGCCATGATCGTGCTTCCTTGACTCTCTTAGGCCTGACCGGCGGCAGATGCCAGCCTGGTCAGCTCCTCGATGGCCGCATGAACACCCTTCATGCTGTCGCCGAACTGCCCGATCTCATCGGGCCCGGAGATATCGACCGACAGGCCTTCGATGTCGGCCTTGGCGAGCCGGTCGGACACCGCCTTCAGACGCCCGAGGCGCTGGAGGATGGTGCGCACCGTGACGAAGCCTACCAGTCCGAGACCCGCGAGCAGGCCACCGCTCAGGGCCAGCGCCAGATCGCGGGCGCGCCCTACGGCCGCGCCCTGCGCGGCCACTGAGGCTGCGACGTCGTCGTTGAGACGCTTGACCACCTGGTCGAAGAGATTGGTGGGCGCGCGGTCCTGGCCGCGGACCAACTTGTCGGCTGCCTTGAAGTCGAAGTTGCCACCGACGTAGACGTCGTAGGCGGCCTGGTACTTCTCGCCCAGGGTCTTGTGGGCGGCGACGAACTGGTTGAGAAGGTCGCGGCACTCGGCGTCCTGCATGTCGGCGGCGAGCGCCTCGGCCCCGCTCAGCACCGAGGCCTCCTGCTCATGGAACTGCCTGGTGTACTTGGCGAGGTCGTCGGGCGTATGGCCGCGGAGCAGGATGTCCTTCCACTCCTGCACCTGCTTCTTGAAGCTGACCTGGATGACGCGCGCTTCCTCGGCCTGGCGTACCTGCCGGGCGAGCAGCGCGTCGTAGCCGGCGGACACGGTGCGAGTCTGCGCCAGCAGGGCCACCGCGAGGAGCACGAACAGCGTGACGACCCCGCAGAAGAACAGAATGAGCTTGGTTGAAATCTTCATGGCAAGCACGCCTCCAATGCGCACTGTGTCGTAAGCCGGGCTATCGGCTCGATTTGACAGGTCTTGAGCTACGCTCTTTCCAGATTGTGAAAAAAATCAGAACTCGGTCCAGTCGTCGCCGCCGCCCGCGGCGGACTTGACGGCCGGCTTCGCGGCCGCCTTGGCCGGAGCGCTGCCGCGTGCGGGCGGGGCGGCAGCCGGCGCGGCGGCTCTTTTCGCCGCAGTGCCGCGGCGGGCCGAGGCCTGCGCAGCGGCGGCAGCGGCCGCGGCGGCCTGCGCCGACACCTTGTAGCGCTCCATCATGTGACTGAGCGACTTGGCCTGATCGGCCATCGACTGGCTCGCCGCCGACGCCTGCTCCACCAGCGCGGCGTTCTGCTGCGTCATCTCATCGAGCTGCACGACCGCCTTGTTGACCTGCTCGATGCCGGCCGACTGCTCGCGGCTCGCGCCGGCGATCTCGCCGACGATGTCGCTCACCTTCTTGACGGAAGTGACGATGTGATCGAGCGTCTGTCCGGACTGGGTGACGAGCTGCGAGCCCTCCCCCACCTTCCTGACGCTGTCCTGGATCAGTGCCTTGATCTCCTTGGCCGCCGTGGCGCTGCGGCCGGCGAGATTGCGCACCTCGCTCGCCACCACGGCGAAGCCGCGGCCCTGCTCGCCGGCGCGCGCGGCTTCGACCGCCGCATTGAGCGCCAGCAGGTTGGTCTGGAAGGCGATCTCGTCGATGACGCCGATGATGTCGACGATCTTCTTCGAGGCCTCGTTGATCTCGGCCATGGCACGGATGGCCTGGCCCACGACGCTGCCGCCCTTGTCCGCCTGATCGCGCGCCGCGGTGGCGAGCTGGCTCGCCTGGCTGGCGTTGTCGGCGTTCTGCTTGACGGTCGAGGTCATCTGCTCCATGGAGGAGGCGGTTTCCTCGAGGCTCGCGGCCTGCTCCTCGGTGCGCTGACTCAGGTCGGCGTTGCCTTGCGAGATCTCCACCGCACCGCGCGACACCTCGGTCGCCGCCGCCTGCACGATGCTCACGACCTCGCTCATGTTCTCGGTGAGCTGATTGATGCCCTTGCCGATCTCGGCGAACACGCCCGACTTGCCGCGCAGGTCCATGCGCTGGCTGAGATCACCGGAGGTCGCGCTCTGAACCAGGGCCTTGATGTCGGACTCGATGCCGAGCTCGGCGGTGCGGTCCGCCCACTCGAGCACCGTGCCCAGACGCCGGCCGCCGGCGTCCACCATGGGATTGGCGCTGATGCGCAGGGTGCGTCCGCCGATCGAGATCTGCGAGGTGAAGGCCTTGTCGAGGCCGGCGAGGAGATTGCGCTGATGCGCCGGATTCCTGTGGAAGCTGTCGATGCTCGCGCCCAGCAGCCGGCTCGCCTCGAAGCTCGGCAGATCCCTGCGGAAGTCGTCCTGCGCGCCGCGCATCATGCCGCGCATGGCGTCGTTCAGGTAAATGATGTTGAGATCGGTATCCGCCACCATCACGTTCGCGGACAGATTGTCGAGCGCGCCCTTGAAGGCGGCGTTCAACTCGCTCTGCCGTACCTGCCCGGTGATGTCGGTCGAGTACTCGACCACCTTGAAGGGCTTGTCGTCCATGTCGCGGATCGGGTTATAGGTGGACTGCAGCCACACCTCGCGGCCGTCCTTGCCGACGCGGCGGTACTGCCCGGCTGCGCCCTCTCCGCGGGCCAGCTTGTCCCAGAAGGCGCGGAACTCGGCCGAGCCGCGCTGGGCCGGATCCAGCAGCACGCCGTGGTGCTTGCCGCGGATCTCCTCGAGCCCGTAGCCGACGGCCCTGAGAAAATTCTCGTTGGCCGTGAGGATGGTGCCGTCGGTGGCGAACTCGATGACCGCCTGCGCGTTGCTGACCGCCTTGAGCTCGCCTTCGTATTCGGTCGACTTCCGGATGGTCTCGGTGATGTCCTGAGCGAGCGCGACCACCTTGACGAGCTTGCCCTTCCGGTCGGCGATCGCGTTGTAGCTGGCGCGGATCCAGACCACCCGGCCTTCCTTGTGGTAGCGACGCTGGCGCCCGGACTGCGGCTCGCCCTGCCGGAGCTTGTCCCAGAAGGCGCGGTACTCGGCGCTGTCGCGCGCGGCGGGCGGCACGAATATCCGATGGTGCTGGCCGCGCACTTCCTCGAGCGAGTAGCCGAAGACCTTCAGATAGTTGTCGTTGGCCCAGAGGATCGTGCCGTCCATCCCGAGCTCGATGACCGCCTGCGAGCGGCGGATCGCGGCGACCTGACCGGCGAGATCCGCATACGACAGCCTGTCGGAGGCCGCGGTGCGCCGCCTGGAACTCCTGCTGCCGGTCGACCGGGTCTTAGTGCCGGAAACTTTGCTCATCACGCGCTCGCTGTGGATGAAAC
>DASPOP010000231.1:0-3368 GCA_035625955.1 Steroidobacteraceae bacterium
CACGGCTCGAACGACGGGCAGAAGGGCATGGGCCTCATCATGCTCATCCTGATCGGCACCGTGCCGATCACCTACGCCCTCAACCGCGCCATGCCGGCGCGCGAGATGACCCCGTTCATCCAGATGGCCGCTGAGACACAACAGGCGCTGCAACGGGCGGCGCCGGCGCCGGCGCCGGCCGACCCGCGCCAGGTGCTGTCGACCTACGTGCGCACTCACACCTGGAACGAGGAGCTCCTGCCTGCCCTCGCCTCGATCACCGGCAGCATCGGCGAGCAGGTGAAGGCGAGCGGAACCTTCGCGCAGATTCCGGGCGAGCGGGTCACCAACGTCCGCAACGACATGTACCTCACCTCGGAGGCCATCCGCTTCTTCAGCAAGGACGCGCACGCCAAAGCGCTTCCCGAGGCGACGCGCAGGGAGCTCGAGGGCTTCAAGAAGCAGATCGATCTTGCGACCAAGTTCATTCCGCTGTGGGTCAAGGTGGCGGTGGCCATTGCCCTCGGGCTCGGCACGATGGTCGGCTGGAAGCGCATCGTCGTGACCATCGGCGAGAAGATCGGCAAGACCCATCTCACCTACGCGCAGGGCGCGTGCGCCGAGCTGGTCGCGATGGCGACCATCGGCGCCGCCGACACCTTCGGGCTGCCGGTATCGACCACCCACGTGCTCTCCTCGGGAGTCGCGGGCACGATGGCGGCGAACCGCTCGGGGCTGCAGCTCACGACGCTGCGCAACTTGGCTGTCGCCTGGGTGCTGACGCTCCCGGCGGCGATCCTGCTGTCGGGAACGCTCTACTGGGTGTTCCGCCAGATTTTCTGACGGTGGGGTGCGCGCTCAGATCCCGAGCAGCATCCGCCCGGGATCCTCGAGCGCTTCCTTGACGGCGACCAGGAACTGCACCGCCTCGCGCCCGTCGATGATGCGGTGATCGTAGGTCACCGCGAGATACATCATCGGGCGCACCGCGACCTGCCCGTCGACGACCATGGGCCGGTCCTGAATCTTGTGCATGCCGAGGATCGCGCTCTGCGGCGCGTTGACGATCGGCGTCGACATGAGCGAGCCGAACACTCCGCCGTTGGTGATGGTGAACGTGCCGCCGGTGAGATCCGCGAGCGCGATGCTGCCGTCGCGCGCCTTGCGGGCGTAGTCGGCCACTTCTTTCTCGATCTGGGCGAAGCTCTTGGCATCCGCGTCGCGCACGATCGGCACGACCAGTCCGCGGTCGGTCGAGACCGCCACGCCGATGTCGTAGTACTCGTGATAGATGATGTCGTTGCCGTCCACCGAGGCATTGACCACCGGGTACTTCTTCAGCGCCTCGATGCAGGCTTTCACGAAAAAGGACATGAAGCCGAGCTTCACGCCGTGCTGCTTCTCGAAGCGGTCCTTGTAGCGGGCGCGCAGCTCCTGCACCGCCGTCAGGTCGACCTCATTGAATGAGGTGAGCAGCGCCTGGGTGGACTGGGCCTCGATGAGGCGCTGGGCGATGCGCGCGCGCAGCCGCGTCATCGGTACGCGCTGTTCCGCGCGGCCTCCGGCAGACGGGGCCGGTGCGGGAGCCGGCGCTCGTGCCGCGGGCGCTGCAGCTGCGGCAGCGATCGCGGCGGCCGGCGCGGGAGCCGCGGCCCCTGCGGCTGGGGTGGTCGCCGGCTTCTTGTCGAGGAAACCGACGACGTCGGACTTAGTGAGCCGTCCGTCTCTCCCCGAGGCGGGGATCGCAGCCGGATCGAGCCGGTTCTCCTCGACGAGCCTGCGTACCGAGGGGCTGAGCTTGCCGCCGTCGCGGCCCGCCTCGGCCTCCGCCGCCGGTGCGGCCCTGGCGGCGGCAGGTCCAGGCGCGGCTTTGGCGGCCGACGCGCCCTGCGCCGCCGCCTGCGCGGCCGCAGCCTGAGCCGCCGCAGCCATCGCGGCCGGAGACAGCTTGACCGGCATGGTCGCCGTCGTGTCGCCCTCGTCGATGACCGCGAGCAGCTGCCCGCTCGTCACCACGGTGCCGCTCTTCACGCGGATCTCGCGCACCACGCCGTTGGCCGGCGCCGGCACTTCCAGCACCACCTTGTCGGTCTCGAGGTCGGCGAGATTCTCGTCGCGCCGGATCGAATCTCCCGGCTGCTTGTGCCAGGCGACGAGCGTCGCATCGGCGACGGATTCAGGCAGCTGCGGAACGCGGATCTCGGTGCTCATGAGCGCTTCCTCATCTGGGTCGCCGGCGACGGCGCGGCTGGCCCCGCGGGCGCACTTGCCGGCGCCGCGGCATCGGCACCGGGCACCACGGCCGCGAGGCGCGTGGTCTCGCGCGCCGACTCCTCGGTGCCCGTGGCGTGCAGCGCCGTGGCCACCAGCGCCTGCTGCTCGAGCTCGTGGATCCGGGGCATACCGGTCGCCGGCGCTGCCGCCGGTGCCCGGCCGGCGTAGAGCACGGCACGGCGTTCCACACCCGACTCCTGCAGCCGGTGGCGGATCTGATACCAGGCGCCCTGGTTCTGCGGCTCCTCCTGGCACCACACGACCTCGCGCGCGTTCGGGAAGAGGTCGAGGACCGCCTCGTACTCCTCGCTCGGAAACGGATAGAGCTGCTCGATGCGCACCAGCGCCACGTCGCGCCGCCCTTCCTTGCGGCGCGCCTTGAGGAGGTCGAAATACACCTTGCCGCTGCAGAATACGAGGCGCCGCACCTCGGCTGCCGGCAGCGGGTCGATCTCGCCGATGACGCGGGCGAAGCTGCCGTGCGTCAGGTCCTCGAGCGGCGACACCGACAGCTCGTGGCGCAGCAGGCTCTTCGGCGACATGACGATCAGCGGCTTGCGGAATGACTGCCGCATCTGCCGTCGCAGCATGTGGAACATCTGCGCCGGCGTCGACGGCACGCACACCTGCATGTTGTTCTCGGCGCACAGCTGCAGGAAGCGCTCGAGGCGCGCCGAGGAGTGCTCGGGCCCCGCCCCTTCGAAGCCATGCGGCAGCAGCAGCACCAGGCCGCAGAAGCGCTCCCACTTGGCCTCACCCGAGCCGATGAACTGGTCGATGATCACCTGGGCGCCGTTGACGAAATCGCCGTACTGACCTTCCCACACCGTGAGGGAGCCCGGCTCGGTGGTCGCATAGCCGTATTCGAATCCGAGCACCGCTTCCTCGGACAGCACCGAGTCGATGATCTCGAAGTCGGCCTGTCCCTCCTTGACGTGCTGCAGCGGCACCCAGGTGCCGGCGTCCCATCGCTCGCGGTTCTGGTCGTGCAGCACGGCGTGCCGGTGCGAAAAGGTGCCGCGGCCGCTGTCCTGGCCCGACAGGCGCACGCCGTAGCCCTGATCGAGCAGCGTGGCGTAGGCCATCGTCTCGCCCATGCCCCAGTCGAGCGGCAG
>DASPOP010000232.1:0-2937 GCA_035625955.1 Steroidobacteraceae bacterium
AGGCTCGGGCTCGGTGTAGTAGCGCCAGTCGATGCGCGGATTGCCGACGAGGCGCGCGAGTCCGGCGGGCATGCGGATATAGGGGCTCGAGTCGCGCCCACCGGCTTCCAGCAGCAGCACGCGCAGCGTGCCGCGCGCCGACAGACGGTTCGCGAGCACGCAGCCGGCAGAGCCGGCTCCGACGATGATGTAGTCGTAGGTCGATTCAGTCATGGGCGCTGACAACCTCAGTGTGGACAGGTACGGTGGTGCCCGTGAACAGCGCCGCCGAGAGGCGCGCCTCGCGCTCGCGAATGGCGCTCAGCATGCGCCCCGCATCCTTCATCCTGCGGAACGCCGCGAAGCCGCGCTCGAGAAAGTCCTGCAGCGCGCCGAAGCCGGCGGCACGCGCCGGAACGCGGGCGGCGCGCAGCGCGAGCGCCACCCAGGCGTGGCGCACCACGCGGTCGAGATCGGCGGCAATCGTGAGTATCAGCTCGATCTGGCGGCGGCGCGCCTCGGGGCGGCCGACCGCCCGATAGGCGGCCGCATACGATTCCCAGGTCACCGGGCCCGCGGCGAGCTGCCGCACCATCGCCTCATCGAGCTGCGCCGTGAGCGTCTGCAGCTCAATCGCACGCTCGAGCAGCCCGAGCGCCGCCCGCGGCACCGTTCTCGAGAGGACGCTCCAGGCACGCCCGAGATCCTGATCGCGGCGGGTGTGCTCCTGCGGACCATAGAGATCGGTGAGAAAGAACGTCACGGCATCGACACACTCCGGATCGCCCAGCAGATCATGGTACGTCGATGCGAGGCGCGCCGCCTGCCAGGCGCGCAGCTCGCGCAGCCGCTCGCCGGATGCGCCGGATGCGCCGGAGGCGCTCAGGACTTCCGCGGGTCTCATGAGCCCGCCAGTGCCGCCAGCGTGCGCTCGAGCGAGGCGCGCTCACGCAGCAGGCTCAGGTGGCCGAGGCCGGTGAGCTCGTGCAGCCGCGCGCCCGCGAGCACCGCGCTGCGCGGCGGGGCGACGAGGTTGTCGTGCAGGCTGTAGATGCTCGTAACGGGCACGGGCCAGACTCCGTCCTCGCTCGCACTCAGAGCCTCGAGCCACTCGGACCCGGGGCGCATCTGCCGCGCCGGGGCCGAGCGGAACAGGCGCGCGAGCGCCGTGCCGTGGTGAGGCGAGGCGATCGTAACGATACGGCTCACGAGTCCGGGACCGCCGGCGCGCAGCGCCGCGCGCGCCACCAGCCCGCCCATGCTGTGCGCCACGATTGCGACCGGCATGCCGTTGCTGGCCCGCTGCAGCTCGCGCAGCGCCTGAACCACGCTCGCGGTGTGCGCGTCGATATCGGCAAACAGGGGCTCGAGGTTCATGGCCCGGACCGGCGCGAATCCCCGCGCCGCGAGCCGCTTAAGGAGCGGACGCCAGACGGCACGGTTGCAGACGATGCCGTGAATCAACAGCACCGGAGAACGGTGAGCCGCATGCGCCGGGTCCCCGCACGGCGCTCGCCGCCAGGGCTCGGCGATCATGGCGAAGTTCGCGGCGCAGAAGGCGAGCGTCTCGCGTAAAAGCGCCGTGGGGAGCCCGCGCAGCGGCGCCGGGTCTCCGCCGCCGTCACGGCGGGCTGCGACCCGTCCGACAACGAAGCTGCCCGCCACCAGCAGGCAGGGAGCCGAGATCATCACCGCCAATGCCGCCGGCACGAGCTCGGCGGGGGAAAGCGGCGCGGCAGCCGCCAGCACCGCCATGACCGCCGCCGCATACAGCAGCTGCCAGCCCAGCAGGAATCGCCAGAAACGCGCCGCCATGCTGTGCGGCGGCTATGCCCGGACCTGCCCCTGCGCGAGCAGTGCCTCGAGGCGGTGCAGCGCGTGGTCGAGGCGCCGGGCCGTGCGCCGCACGCGCACCGCGCGCTCCTGTCCCGCCGTGGCGAAAGTCCGCCGCCGGTCGCGCAGGCGCTGCCGGTTCAGCGTGAGCCCGTGCCGCGCCAGCGCGCGCGACAGGCGATCGGCCTGCGAGAGCAGATCCTGGCGGGTGCGCTGATAGGCGTGCTCCACCAGGCGGCTGCGGCCCGTGTAGCGGAACACATTGGCGAAGAACAGCCGCTCGTCATGGCGATCCGGCTCGAGCAGCACTACGTCGGCGCGCGGAAAGCGCGCACTGTAGCTTGCCATGCCGACGTGCATGCGCGAGTGAATGAGCGCGCGCAGTGACTGGCCCATGATGGCGGGCAGGCCTTCGTCGGCGAGATTCCTGCGGCTCCGGCCCCGGCCGCCCGAGGCGTCGTAAGGAACCAGCGGGTTGATGCAGATCAGCAGGTCGGCGCCTGCTTCGAGCGCGAGCGATGCGTGCACGGTGCGGATCAGGGCGCCGTCCACGTAATGCTCGCCGTCGATCTCGACGGCGGGGTACAGGCCGGGCAGCGCCGCGCTCGCGATCGCCGCGCGCGAGATCGGCACGTGCGCGTGACGCGCATCGCCGAAGGCGACCGACTCGCCGGTGTTGAGGTTGGTCGCCACCACGTAGAGCCGCGAGCGCAGCTTGCCGAATTCGTCGCTGTGCCCCGGGGAGCTGAAGACCTCGTGCAGGTAGCGCTCCAGCGGCCGGTTGTCGAACAGCGCCGTCGGCACGATGCCCGAGAGTGAGCCGACGACGGACGGCCACGAGGACCCCTGCAGCGGCTCACGCATGAATTGCCGTGCCAGCGTGACGAGCGAGCGCGGCACCCGCGCCATGCGGCGCAGGTACTCTCCCACCGCGGGCTCCAGCAGAGCGTCGGGCGAGAACGGGATCGTCGCCTCGTCGTGAATGAAGCTCGAGCCGATCGCGCTGGTATCGAAACCGTTCGCCAGAGCTCCGGCCAGCAGCGAGCCGGAGCTCACGCCCACGTAGACGTCGAGCTCCGTCAGCTCCCTGCCTTCGATGGCCTCCGAGAGCGCGTGGAGGGCGCC
>DASPOP010000233.1:0-3282 GCA_035625955.1 Steroidobacteraceae bacterium
GGGCCCCACCCGCAGGTCGACCTCCGAGGTATAGCCGTCGGGGAGCGCGCGCGGCGGCGCACCGAACATCGCCGCGCAGGCCTCGGCGAGCGCGGCATCCGCCGGCCGCTCGGCAGCCTGCAGCGCGCCGCCCGGCGCAAGCGCCACGCCGAGCTCGTGCACGGCGCCGCCGCGCAGGGTGAAGCGCCGCACGGGCAGCGCGTCCGCCACCTCGTTGGCAAGAATCACGCCGCTGAGCGGCGCCGGCGGCAGCCGCTCGAGCCACTCGACGCGCGTGCGCAGGTGCGGCGGGAGCGCATCGAGGTGAGCACGCTGGCGGGCGGCGAGATCGCCGCTCACCTCGAGGATGGCGTAGCGCTCCGGGAGCACGCCCCCGGCATCGAGCGCGCGCAGCAGCGTCGCCGCCAGCGATCCGGTGCCGGCGCCGAGCTCGAGGATCTCCCCGCCCGTTGCGCGCAGCACTTCCGCGCACTGCTGCGCCACGCAGCGGCCGAAGAGCTCGGAGACCTCCGGGGCGGTGACGAAATCCCCGCCGGCGCCGAGCTTCCAGCTGCCGGCGCTGTAGTAGCCGAGTCCCGGTGCATAGAGCGCGAGCTCCATGAAGCGCTCGAAGGAGAGCCAGCCGCCGCAGGCGGCCAGCTCGGTCGTGACGAGCGCCGTGACGGCCTCACTGTGACGCTGCTCGTCGGGGCTCAGAGCGGGAAGCATTGAGCGCGCACCCGATCCGGTCATAATCGGCGCCCATGACACGAGCCAATCCCGAGCCGGCCGAGGCGCTGCCGGCACCGAGCAGCGTGCTTGCCGGCAAGACTGCGCTCGTCACTGGTGCGGCGCGCCGCGTCGGCGCAACGATCGCGCGCGTGCTGCACGGGGCGGGCGCCAACGTCGTGGTGCACTTCCGCAGCTCCGCCGAGGATGCCGGGCGGCTCGCCGCCGAGCTCAACGCGACGCGCGCCGGCTCGGCGATCCTCGCCACCTGCGACCTGCTCGATGTCACGCAGCACGCCGGCCTGATCGCGGCGGCGGTGCAGGCCTTCGGGGCGCTCGACATACTGGTGAACAACGCCTCGACCTTCTATCCGACCGCGTTCGGCGATATCACCGAGACTGACTGGGACGATCTCATCGGCACGAATCTGAAGGCGCCGCTGTTCCTCGCGCAGGCCGCGACGGCCGCGCTCCACCAGCGCGCCGGACTCATTATTAATATCGCCGACATCCACGGCATGCGGCCGCTGCGCCGCTACCCGGTATACAGTCTCGCCAAGGCGGGAGTCATCATGCTGACTCTGTCGCTCGCCCGCGAGCTCGGCCCGCACGTGCGCGTGAATGCCGTCGCACCGTCGCCGGTCACCTGGCCCGAGGAGGGAATGGATCCGGCTTTGGTCGCGAGGATCGTCGCACGCACGGCCCTCAAGCGCCTGCCCTCCCCGGTCGATGTAGCAAAGGCGTGCCTGTTCTTCGCGGCCGAGGCGCCGCATATCACGGGCCAGGTTCTCGCCGTCGACGGCGGGCGCAGCATTGCCTGGTGACACACCCTCAACCTCCCTGGCCGCGGCTCCGCGCCAGCCGCTCGAGCGGGTGCGCGCCCTGGTCGAAGCGGCGCCACAGCTCGTCCACGGTGACGCCCGCGGTCGGGTGCAGCAGCTGCGGGGCGAGCTCGGCGAGCGGCCCGAGCATGTAGGCGCGCTCCAGCAGCTCCGGCCGCGGGAGCTTCAAGCCCGGCTGCTCGCACACCAGATCCCCATAGAGCAGCAGGTCGAGGTCCATGGAGCACGCTTCCCGGCGGGGCGTATGGCGCGTGCGTCCGCAGCGGGCCTCGATCGCATGCAGCCGCTCGAGGACCGCGTGCGCCGGCAGCGAAGTGCTGAAGCCCGCGACCAAATTGATGAAGTCGTCGCCCTCGACGCCGGCCGCGCGATTGCGGTACCAGGAGGAGAGGCGCACGCCGGAAAACTCGCGCTCGAGTTCCGCGACCGCCTGCTGCAGGTGGCGTTGCGGCTCGACGTTGCTGCCCGCCGCGACGTAGACCTGCGGCATCGTTGCGCCCTCAGCGCGGCAGATCGGCGCGGGTGCGCTCGATCACCACCCCGACGGCGCGGGAGTTGGGGATGGCGCCCGGCTTGCTGAGCGAGACGCGCGTCCATTCGACTCCGAACTCCGCGAGGATGACGAGCGCCAGCCGATGCGCGAGCGTCTCCACCAGCTTGAACTCCGAGGCGCCGATGAACTCGCGCGCCCGTTCGGCCACCTTCGCGTAGTCGAGCGTGTCGGCGATCTCGTCGGTGAGCGAGGCGTGCCGGCAGTCACCCGACATCTCGAGATCTACCACGACCGTCTGGCGGACACGCCGCTCCCAATCGACGATGCCGATGATGCAATCGACCGCCAGGCCGTGCACAAAGATCCGGTCGCCGGAGCGCTCTGTCATGGGAGCTCGCATGAGATGTCGGATGTCAGGCCGCCAACCGCGGCAGGGAGGCGAGCGGCCACTGCGCGCGCGCCTCGATGGCGAGTCCGCCGTGCTGCCCGGCCTTGAGGCGCGCGAGCCCGGCCACCGCGATCATCGCCGCATTGTCGGTGCAGAACTCGGTGCGCGGATAGTACACCCGCGCTCCATGCGCGCGGGCGGCGGCGCTCAGGTGCTCGCGCAGGGTGAGGTTGGCGCCGACACCACCCGTGACCACGAGCGTGCTGAGACCGGTGTAGTCGAGCGCGCGCAGAGCTTTGACGCTGAGGGTGCCCGCGATCGCCTCCTCGACGGCGCGCGCGATGTCGGCGCGCCGCTGCTCGGTGAGCGGCGCGGCGCGCACCGCATGCAGCACCGCGGTCTTCAGCCCCGAGAAGCTGAATTCGAGCCCGGCGCGATCGAGCATCGGACGCGGGAACTGGAAAGCGCCGGCCGTGCCGCGCCGGGCGATCGCGGCGAGCTGCGGGCCGCCGGGATACGGCAATCCCAGCAGCTTGGCGGTCTTGTCGAAGGCTTCGCCGGCGGCATCGTCGCGCGTCTCGCCGAGCAGGCGATAGCTGCCGATCGCGGCGGCCTCGATGAGCTGCGTATGCCCTCCCGAGACCAGCAGCGCCACGTGCGGAAACGGCGGCGGATCGCTCTCGAGCAGCGGCGCCAGCAGGTGCCCCTCAAGGTGGTGCACGCCGATCGCCGGGATCTTCCATGCATAAGCGAGGCTCGCCGCGAGCGAGGCGCCGGTGAGCAACGCGCCGATCAGGCCGGGACCGGCGGTGTAGGCGATGCCGGACAGATCCGCGGGGCGGGTGGCCGAG
>DASPOP010000234.1:0-2727 GCA_035625955.1 Steroidobacteraceae bacterium
GGGCAAGGACCGGCTCGCCGAAGGCGACTGGGTGATGATCTTTCCCGAGGGCACGCGCATGCCCTCCGGCGAGACGCGCCGCTACGGCGTGAGCGGCACGCTGCTCGCCGCCGAGGCCGGCAAGCTCATCGTGCCGGTCGCTCACAACGCCGGGCATTACTGGCCGCGGCGCGGACTGATGAAGAAACCCGGGACCGTGCGCGTCGTCATCGGTGCGCCGGTGGTCGCTGCGGGGCGCGAGGCGCGCGCGCTCAATGAGGAAATTCAGGCGTGGGTCGAAAAGACCGTGAAGGCGCTCGAGCCCGTCTGACGCCTGATTGATGCATCAGAGATTCATTCTCTGCTTAAATATGAGCTTTTGTCTTCAGAATCGCTGTTCTGAAGAGAAAATTGGTTCCACGTGGAACCAGCCGACGGCGTCTCTCAGACGTCGAGGTTGGTCACCGAGAGTGCGTTCTTCTCGATGAACTCGCGGCGCGGCTCGACCTGATCGCCCATGAGAGTCGTGAAGATATCGTCCGCGGCGACCGCGTCCTCGATCTTCACCTGCATGAGGCGGCGCGTCTCCGGGTTGATGGTGGTCTCCCAGAGCTGCTCCGGATTCATCTCGCCGAGGCCCTTGTAGCGCTGGATGCTCTGGCCTTTCTTGGCCTGATCGAACAGCCACTTCATTGCTTCCTTGAACGAGCCGATCTCCTGGCGCTCGTTGCTGCGGGTCACGTAGGCGCCCTCGCCGATGAGCCCGGCGAGCGTGCGTGCGAGCTCGGCGATGCGGTGGTATTCGGCGGACTCGAAGAACTCGCGCGGCAGGTATTTTTGGCTCGCGGTGCCGTGCTCGGTCTTGTGCACGATGACGCGCGCAGCCTGGCCTGCGCCCGCGGAGCGAACCTCGACGCGGTAGGTTCGCGTGCCGTCGGCGAGCGCGTTGAGGCGCTCGTTGAGGTCAGCGGTCCAGCCGCGCAGCCACTCGGCGCGATCGAAGTCCGCCGGCGTCACTTCCGGCATGTAGATCAGCTGCTCGAGGAGCCGGTCATCGTAGCGGCGCGACCAGCGCTTGATGATCGCCTGCACCTCCATGTATTTGCGCGCCAGTAGCTCGAGCGAGGAACCCGCGAGCGGCGGCGCCGCGGAGTTCACATGCAGCGCGGCGCTCTCGAGCGCCGTGTTGAGCAGCAGCTGATTCAGCTCGCTGTCGTCCTTGACGTAGGACTCCTGCTTGCCGCGCTTGATCTTGTAGAGCGGCGGCTGCGCGATGTAGATGTGGCCGCGCTCGATGAGCTCGGGCATCTGACGGTAGAAGAACGTGAGAAGCAGCGTACGGATATGACTGCCGTCGACGTCCGCATCCGTCATGAGACAGATGCGGTGATAGCGCAGCTTGCCGACGTCGAAGTCGTCGCGCCCGATGCCCGTGCCGAGCGCCGTGATGAGCGTGCCGACTTCGGCTGAGGACAGCATTTTGTCGAAGCGTGCCCGCTCGACGTTCAGGATCTTGCCCTTGAGCGGCAGGATCGCCTGAGTGCGCCGGTCGCGCCCCTGCTTGGCCGAGCCGCCTGCGGAGTCGCCCTCGACGATGAAAATCTCCGAGAGCGCCGGATCCTTCTCCTGGCAGTCGGCGAGCTTGCCGGGCAGGCCCGCCACATCGAGCGCGCCCTTCCGGCGCGTCATCTCGCGCGCCTTACGAGCCGCCTCGCGTGCACGCGCCGCCTCCACCATCTTCGCGACGATGAGGCGCGCCTCCTGCGGATGCTCGAGGAGGAACTCCTGGAGCTTGGTGCTGACCGCGTTCTCGACGATGCCTTTGACCTCGGACGACACGAGCTTGTCCTTGGTCTGCGAGGAGAACTTCGGATCGGGCAGCTTCACCGACAGGATCGCCGTGAGGCCCTCGCGCGCATCGTCGCCGGTCATCGGGATCTTGTCCTTCTTCCCGGAGAGCTCCTTCTCGACGTAGTCATTCAGGGTGCGAGTCAGCGCCGAGCGAAAGCCCGCGAGGTGGGTGCCGCCGTCCTTCTGTGGAATGTTATTTGTGTAACAAAACATCGATTCCTGGTAGGAATCGTTCCACTGGAGAGCCACTTCGACCGATACCGGTCCGTCCTGGGTGCGAAACCAGAACGCCGACTCGTGAATGGGCGTGCGTGTCCGGTTCAGGTACTTCACGAAGGCCTGGAGTCCCCCGGCGTGCGCGAACACGTCGGACTTGTTCTCGCGCTCGTCGATCAGCTCGATGCGGACCCCGGAATTGAGGAAGGACAGCTCGCGCAGCCGCTTGGCGAGCACGTCGTAGTTGAACTGGATGTTCGTGAAGATCCGCGCGCTCGGCTTGAAGCGGATCACCGTGCCGCGCTCGTGCGTGGCGCCGACTTCGGCCAGCGGCGCCGCGGGCTCGCCCAGGTGGTATTCCTGGCGGTAGAGCTTGCCGTCGCGGGCGACCGTGAGGAGCAGATAGTCCGAGAGCGCGTTGACGACCGAGACGCCGACGCCGTGGAGGCCGCCTGAAACCTTGTAGGAGCTGTCGTCGAATTTCCCGCCCGAGTGCAGCACGGTCATGATGACCTCGGCGGCCGAGCGACCCTCCTCCGGATGGATATCCACAGGAATCCCGCGCCCGTTATCGGACACGGTAACCGACTCGTCGGCGTGAATCGTGACGATTATGCGATCGCAGTGCCCGGCCAAAGACTCGTCGATGGAGTTGTCGACGACCTCGAAAACCATGTGGTG
>DASPOP010000235.1:0-9109 GCA_035625955.1 Steroidobacteraceae bacterium
GGCGGCGTGAGCACCTCCCGTCCCACTACCACGTGCACGGCGGAGGCCGACGCCTCGGTGAGCTCCCCGTCGCGCAGCAGGATGGTCTCGGCGGCGCCGGCATCGATCGACTCCTGGCGCAGCAGCACGTTGGCGAGCAGCGCCACCGACTTGACGTCGCAGCGGGCCCAGCGGGTGTCGGCCGCGGTGATGCAGGCCAGGCCGTCGGCGAGCTGCTCCGCCGCGATCGGCGGCAGCGGCGCGCAAAAGGCAAACACCGTGCGCGGGATGTCCGGCAGCGGCGCGTGCGTGCGTCCGTTCTGCGCGCCGCGCGTCACCTGCCAGTAGACGTAGATGTCGCCGCCGCCGTTGCGCTCGACCAGCGTCCCGAGGATCGCGCGCCACTCGGGCCGCGTATGCGGGTCTTCCATGCGCAGTGCGCCGAGGCTGCGCGTCAGGCGGTCGGCGTGGGCCGCGAAGCGGAACGGCCGTCCGCCGTACACCGGCATCACCTCGTAGACTCCGTCGGCGTAGAGAAAGCCGCGGTCGAGCGGCGAGATGCGCGCTTCCTTCAGGGGCAGGTAGCTGCCGTTCAGATAACACAGCGGAAGAGGCTCGGCCATGGACGTTACCTACTTCTTGCGGAACCACAGCGCGATGGTGTCCACCGTGCGCGTCCACAGGCCGCCTTGCGGTACCGCCGCAAGCGCCACCAGCGGTGCGCTCGCCACCGTCTCGCCTGCGCCGTCGGTGACGGTCAGCTCGCCGAGGCGCTCACCCGGGGCGAGCGGCGCGATCAGCGGCTCGTGCTCGAGGCGCGCCGCGGTGGTGAGCGAGGTGCCCTGTCCGCGCGGCACCAGCGCATAGACATCCGCCGGCACGCCCACGGCGGCGAACTCGCTCGCCGCCTTGTAGACGCGCGGCTTGAGCACGGTGGTGCCCGCGGTCTTGACGCGCAACGACTCGTAGAAGGTATAGCCGTAATTGAGCAGCGCGGCGCTCGCCTCCTCGCGCACCCGTTCGCTCGGTGCGCCCATCACCACCGATATCAGGCGCATACCGTCGCGGTTGGCCGAGCTCACCAGGCAGAAGCCCGCGGCGTCGGTGTGGCCGGTCTTCAGTCCGTCGACCGAAGGGTCCTTGCCGAGCAGCGTATTGCGGTTGCCCTGGCGGATGTTGTTCCACATGAACTCGCGCAGGCTGAAGAGGCCGTAGTACTGCGGGAACTGGCGGATGAGCGCGCTGGCGAGCGTCGCCATGTCGCGCGGCGTGGTGTAGTGCCCGGGCGCCGGCAGCCCGTCGCTGTTGACGAAATGACTGCCCGTCATCCCGAGCCGCCGCGCGTACTCGTTCATCATCTGTGCGAACGCATCCTCGGTGCCGCCGAGCTTCTCGGCGAGGGCGATGGTGGCATCGTTGCCCGACTGCACGATCATGCCCTTGATGAGGATGTCGACCGGGATCTGCGTGCCGACCTGCACGAAGGTGCGCGAGCCCTCGGCCTTCCAGGCGTGCTTGCTGATCGTCGCCTCGTCGCTGAGCTTGAGCCGGCCCTCGGCCAGAGCCTGGAAGACCACGTAGGCGGTCATGAGCTTGGTGAGGCTCGCCGGCTCCTCGCGCGCGTCGGCGTTGTGCTCGGCGAGCACCCTGCCCGTGAAGTGATCGACCAGCAGCCAGGCGCGGGCATTGACGCCGGGCGGCGCCGGCACCGGCACCGCGGCGGCGCGCGCTGCGAGCGGCACGGCGGCGATGAGCGCCAGCAGCGCGAAGCGTAGGGCGGGACGCGTAGCTGTCACGGCGGGAATTCCTTCGGTTGCGGAAAACCGCAAAGTCTAGCTCAGTCGGTCACCAGGCGGGCGTCCGGAATCCCGAGAGCGGCGAGGCGCGCGGCGAGCGCATCGTACTCGGCCACGCTGCCGACCGGCCCGATCCGCACGCGAAACAGCTGCGAGCCCTCGGGTGGCGGCATCACGAAGGCGCGCGCGAGGCCCGCGGCGTGCAGCCGTCCGAGCTGGCGCCCGGCATTCGCGGGGTCGGCGAAGGCTCCGGTCTGCACGTACAGGAGAGGCAGCGCCGGCGCGGCCGGCGGCGGTGTCTGCGCGGCAGCCGCCGGCGTTTCCGCCGGCGCCTCGGCTGCTCCCGGGGTGAGCGTGCGCACCTCCACCCACGCGGTGCCCTCGCGCAGCATGTCGAGCTTCGCCGCCGCCGTGTATGACAGATCGATGATGCGGTTGGCGACGAACGGGCCGCGATCGTTGATGCGCACCACGACGCTCCTGCCATTGGCGAGGTTGGTGACGCGCGCGAAGCTCGGCAGCGGCAGCGTCTTGTGGGCCGCCGTCATGCCGTACATGTTGTAAGGCTCGCCGCTCGAGGTATTGCCGCCGTGGAAGGTCGGGCCGTACCAGGAAGCGACCCCGCGCTCGTCGTAGCCGTCCGCCGACGGCAGTACGAAGTAGCGCCGGCCGAGCGCATCGTAGAAGGGCGGGTTGCCGTGCAGGCTGCGCGGCTCGGCGCGCGGCACGGCGTTGGGAATCCTGGCGACGTCGGCGGGCGGCGGCGGCACCGGCACGGGTCCGGGCGCAGGCGGCGGCGGGCGATGGGTGGTGGCGCAGGCCGCCAGCATCAGCGCGAGCAGCGCCGCAGCGCCCGCGCGCGCCGACGGCAGCCGGCGCCGCGCCGCGTTCACGGCGGCGTACCGTGCACGCGCGCCGCGACGGCGGTGGCGAGGTCGTGCACGGTCATGGCGTAGCGGGCGCTGTGGTTGTAGCGCGTGATGACGTAGAAATTGTGGAACCCGACCCGGTACGCGGGGCCATCGCGCTGCTCCGCCGAGATCAGCACCACGGGGGTGTCGGGCGGGACGTCCATGTCGATCTTGATGCCATGCGCGCCGAGCGCGGCGACGGTCTCGTTGAGATCGAGGTTGCGCGGCTCGATCTGGAAGCTCGGGTCGGGGTCGAGCGTGGTTTCGGCCAGCACCGGCGCTCCCGGCGTCCAGCCCCACTCGTGCAGATAGTTGGCGACGCTCGCCAGGATGTCGTCCCAGCTGCCCCACAGGTCGCGCTTCTTGTCGCTGTCGGCGTCCACCGCGTAGCGCCGGTAGACCGAGGGCATGAACTGCGGCACCCCCATGGCGCCCGCGTAGGAGCCGCAGGTGATGAGCGGATCGAGCTTGTTCTCCCTGGCGAGGAGCAGGAACTGCTCGAGCTCGCCGCGGAAGTAGCTGGCCCGCGGCGGGTAATCGAACGCCAGTGTGGCGAGCGCATCGAGCACGCGGTAGCGGCAGGTGGTGCGCCCGTAGAAGGTCTCGACACCGATGATCGCCACGAGGTACTCGGGCGGCACGTGGTATTCGGCCGAGATGCGCTCGAGCTCCACGCGGTGATCGAGCCACAGCTGCACGCCCTTGTCGATGCGCTCCTCCGTCATGAAGCGCTCGCGGTATTCCCACCAGGGCGCGACGCGCTCGAGCGGCCGGGTCATGATCTCGAGCACCTTCGGTTGTGGCTGCGCCTGCGCGAGCAGCGCCACCACC
This sequence comes from Steroidobacteraceae bacterium, assembly GCA_035625955.1. Lineage (GTDB taxonomy): Bacteria > Pseudomonadota > Gammaproteobacteria > Steroidobacterales > Steroidobacteraceae > 13-2-20CM-66-19. The sequence goes on from DASPOP010000235.1 coordinate 3,518, forward strand.
GACTTGCGGCGCCAGCCGTCGCGGCTGACGACTTCATCGATCCACTGGGCGATCTCCGGCCGGTGTACGTCGAAGGATGTGGCGGTCAGCGCGGCGGCCGGCTCGGTGGCTGTCGTGCCCGTGGAGGCCGGGGCCGCGGGTTGCGCGCCGGCGGGCGCGGGCGTTGCGGCCGGCTCGGTAACGGGCGGCTGCTGCACGGTGGCGCCCTGCGCAACGAGGTGAGCGCAGCTGAGTGCCGCAAGCAGAGCGTGACGCCGGTTGATCAATGATGGATCCGTGCCCGCTTCAGGAGCCCACCAGCTTCCGTCGCGAATACAGCGCCATGAGAATACCGAAGCCGGCGAGGAGCGTCACGACCGAGCTGCCGCCGTAGCTCACGAGCGGCAGCGGCACACCGACCACCGGCAGGAGCCCGGTCACCATGCCGGCGTTGATCAGCACGTAGACGCAGAAGGTGAGTGCGATGCTGCCGGCGAGCAGGCGCGCGAACGTGTCCTGCGTCTGCGTGGCGAGATAGATCGAGCGCGCGACGACGAACAGATACAGCAGCAGCAGCAGCAGCAGCCCGAGGAGGCCGAATTCCTCGCCCACCACGGCGAAGATGAAGTCGGTCGAGCGCTCGGGAAGGAACTCGAGCTGCGCCTGGCTGCCGTTCATCCAGCCCTTGCCGAAGACCCCGCCCGAGCCGATCGCGATCTGCGACTGGATGATGTGATAGCCCGCGCCGAGCGGATCGGTCTGCGGGTTGAGGAAGGTGAGCACGCGCCTGCGCTGGTAATCGTGCATGAAGCTCCAGCCGAACCAGGCGCACACCGCGGCCAGCCCCAGCAGCGTCACCATCACCCGCGCGCGCAGGCCCGCGAGCACGATGACCAGCGCGCCCGCCACCGCGATCAGCGCCGCGGTGCCGAGGTCGGGCTCGATCGCGACCAGGCCCACGGGCAGGAGGATGAGTCCCGCGAGCGCCAGCAGCGACACCAGGCTCGGCGGCAGCGGGCGCTCGTGCAGGTACCAGGCGCAAGTCATCGGTACGGCGAGCTTCATGAGCTCGGAGGGCTGGAAGCGGAACAGGCCGAGATTCAGCCAGCGTTGCGCGCCGAGGCCGGCGTGGCCGAAGGCGGCCACGATGAGCAGCAGCAACACTCCGGCCGCGTACAGCCAGGGTGTCGAGCGGCGCAGGAAGTTGGGATTGACGCGCGCCAGCAGCAGCATCGCCACCGTGCCGAGGATCAGCCGCATGACGGTGCGCACCACCGTGCCGGTGCTCTGGCCGGAGGCGCTGTAGAGGACGGTGAGGCCGAAGGCCGCGATCAGCCCGAGCCCGACCACGAGCGGACCGTCGATCTTCAGCGCGAACAGCACGCGCGCCGCTCCGGTGAGCGTGCGCCGCGTGCGCGAGCCGTAAGGGACTTCCTCGTAGATCATGCGTGGTTCGCCGCGGTGGTCACGGCGGGGACGGGCGCCGCCGGCGGCGCGGACGGAGCCGCGGCCGGAGCCGGGCTCGGCGCCGGTTTGAGCCTGCCCTCGGCGTCGAGCAGGTAGGCGTCGAGGACCTTGCGCGCGATGGGGGCGGCGGCACTCGCGCCGGCACCGCCGTTCTCCTCGATCACGGCGAGCGCGATGCGCGGCGCGTCCGCGGGCGCAAAGGCGATGAACCAGGAGTGATCGCGCAGCCGCTCGTTGAGGTTCTTGGCGTTGTAGCGCTCGGTGCGCGCCACCGTGAACACCTGCGCCGTGCCGGTCTTGCCGCCGAAGGTGTAGGGGGCGTGCGCACCGATCGCGGCCGCGGTGCCCCGCTGTGTGACGCCCACCATGTCGCGGACCACGCGCTCCCAGTCGCCCGGGGCGATGCCGGTCACCTCGCCATCCGACACCGGGGCGAGCCGCCGCAGCGCGCCGCTGCGCGGATCGCGGAACCCCGCGACCAGGCGCGGCTTCCAGATCCTGCCGCGCGCGGCGATGATGCTGGCGTAGTGGGCGAGCTGCAGGGGCGTCACTGACAGGTACCCCTGGCCGATGCCGATGCTCACGGTCTCGCCCGGGAACCAGGCGCGGTCCGCAGGCCGCGCGAAGGCCTTCTCCTTCCATTCCTTCGAGGGCAGGATGCCGGATTTCTCGCCGCCCACGTCGATTCCCGTGAGCGAGCCGAAGCCGAACGGCGCCAGGAAGGCGGCGATGCGGTCGATGCCGAGCGCGTCGGCGAGCCCATAGAAATACACGTCGCACGAGACCACCACGGCCTCGTCGAGATCGACGTAGCCGTGATGCTCGTTGTGGTATTCGCGATAGATGAAGGAGCTGCCGGGCAGGTGGAACTGGCCGGCGCAGTAGCGGTGCGCCTGCGGGTCGACTATGTGATAGGTGAGCGCCGCGAGCGCCAGCGCCGGCTTCACCGTCGAGCCGGGCGGGTAGACGCCGCGCAGCGCGCGGTTGAACAGCGGCCGGTCCTCGTCGTTGGCGAGGGTGCCGTACTCGCCGGTGGTGATGCCGCGGGCGAACAGGTTGGGATCGAAGTCCGGCAGGCTCACGAGCGCGAGCACGTCGCCATTGGCCGGGTCGAGCGCAACCACCGCGCCGCGATGCCCGGCGAGCGCGGCCTCCGCGACCCGCTGCAGCTTGAGGTCGAGCGACAGCAGGATGTCTTCGCCCGCGGCCGGCGCGCGCGTGCGCAGGTTGGGCACGAACGCGCCCTGGCGCTCGACCGAGCGGCCCTGCGCGTTGACCAGCACCTCGCGGAAGCCGTTGGTCCCGTGCAGCTGATCCTCGTAGGTGCTCTCGACCCCGAGCTTGCCGATGAGCGCCGTGCCCGCGTAGGCGGCGCGGTCGATGTGCTTCAGGTCCTGCTCGCTGATGGCGCCGACGTAGCCGAGGGCGTGCACGGCGAGGTCGCCGTTCGGGTACCAGCGCGTCTGGCGGGTCTTGATGTCGATGCCCTGGAACTCGAAGCGCCGCACCGCGAAGCGCGCCACGTCGTCGTCCGACATGCGCAGCCGTATCGGCACGCTGTCGAAGCTGCGGCTCGAGGCGATGGTGCGCGTGAGCTCGTCGATCTCGTCGGAGCGCAGCAGCCCGAGCGCGACCAGCCGCTTGAGCGTGTCGCGGATGTTCGGCACTTCCTCGGGAACGAGCTCGAGCTGGTAGGCGGGTTGATTGGCGGCCACCACCTCGCCGCTGCGATCGAGGATCAGGCCGCGTGCCGCCGGGATCGGCTCGGTGCGCACCCGGTTGCCCTGCGACAGGTCGGAGTAATACTCGTGGCGCACCACCTGCAGCAGCACCAGGCGCGCGATCAGCCCGAGGGTGGCGAGCCCCATCAGCGCGCCGACCAGCAGCGCGCGCCGGTCGAACATGCGCTGCTCGCGCCAGTGATCCTTGATGCGGACCGCGGGGCTCACGCCAGGCGCCCCTCGCTGTAGGAGAGAATCGCGGCGGCCGGCGGCCACACGATCGCGCCCGTCAGGCAGTGCAGCCAGCGCAGCGGGCTCGTGACCGGGTGTCCGGTCCAGCCATCGATCGCGAACACCACGAACTCGTAGAAGGCGAGCGCAGCGAACACCAGCAGCGACTGCTGGAAGGCGGGCTTCGAGCGGATGCGCTGGTGCTCGCGCACGGCGATGTAGGCGACGATCGAGAGCGCGAGCGCATGCTCGCCGAGCACCGGTCCCTGGAAGACGTCGAGCAGCAGCCCGCAGAGGAACCCCAGCCCGATGCCGCCGGCGCGCGGCGTGTTGATCGACCAGTAGAGCACCGTGAGCACGAGGAACGCGGGACGCAGCACGTCGAGCCACATCGGCAGCGGCAGCACGGTGAGGATGAGCGCCACCAGCGCGGTGAGCGCTATGCGAACGCGCATCTGGGCGACGGTCATCATGCGTGCCTCATCGCGGCGGCACCTGAGGCTGGTCGGCTTCCCGTTCTGCCGGCGGCGGCGGGGAGTCGCCCTGGGCCGCGGCACCAGCGGCCGTGGCTTCCGGGGCCGGTGGCGGAGGCTCGGCGCGCTTCGGCGCCGCGGCCCGTGCCGCCGGGAGCTTGTCGGGCGCCGGCGCGGCCGGCGGGCTGGCGGCCGCAGCGGCCTCCGCACGCGCGGTGGGGGCAGCGCGCGGCGGCGCCGCGAGCGGCTGCATGGCGGCGTTGCCGCTCTTGACCTCGGCCGTGCTGCTGACCGTCGCGGCGGGGGACGCCGGGTGACCCTGGCGGAACCACACCAGCATCACCTCCGTGTCACTGTTGATGCGGGAGAGCGCCCCTGCCCGCACCTGGGCGAGCGGCTGCACGGCGTCGCGGTGCACCTCGTTGACGCGCGCCACCGGATAGCCCTCCGGAAACACTCCACCCAGGCCCGAGGTCACGAGCAGGTCGCCGCTGCGGATATCGGCGTTGGCCGGCAGGTAGGGCAGCGCCAGCGAGCTGCCGTCGCCGCCGCCGACCGCGATGGTGCGCAGCCCCGTGCGCTCGACCCGCACCGGCACCGCGTGCTCGGGATCGGTGATCAGAATTACCTCCGCGCTCCACGGGCCGACGTGCGTCGTCTGCCCGATCAGCCCGTGGTCATCGAGCACCGCCTGGCCCTTGAACACTCCGTTGCTGCCACCGCGATTGATCAGCAGCCGCTGCCGCAGGCCGCTCAGCTGGATGTTGATGATCTCCGCCGGCAGCCAGCGGTCGGCGACCGGCGGCAGCGCCTCGCGCAGCCCGCGCAGCTCGCCGTTCTCGTGGGCGAGCGCCTCGTAGCGCATCGACAGGAGCTCGAGATCGCGCTGCTGTCGACGCAGCCGCTCGTTCTCGGTGCGCAGCGCCTCGCGGGTCTGGAAGCTTTCCCGCAGCCAGCGCCAGGCGGCCGGCGGGGAGTTGACCGCGAGCTGGATCGGATAGGCGGCCGACTGCAGCAGGTAGCGCACCGGCTCGAGGTAATGCGCGCGCTGGTCGAGATACATGATCACCACCGCGAGCACGGCGTAGAGCGTGAAGCGGAAGCCGGGAGAGCCGCCCCGCCCCTGCAGCGGTCTGCCGGCTGCTGTCCCGAACGCCGTCACTTTTGTTCTCGCGCGCTCCTTGCGCTACTCGAGACCGAAGTGTCCCGGACCGAGCTCATCCATCAGCTCGAGAATGCGGCCGCCGCCGCGCGCCACGCAGGTGAGCGGATCGTCGGCCACGACCACGGGCAGGCCGGTCTCCTCGGTGAGGAGCTTGTCGATGTCCCGCAGCAGCGCGCCGCCGCCGGTGAGCACGATGCCGCGCTCGGCGACGTCGGCGCCGAGCTCGGGAGGCGTCTGCTCGAGCGCCTGCTTGACCGCGCTGACGATCGCCTGCAGCGGCTCCTGCAGCGCCTCGAGGATCTCGTTGCTGTTGAGCGTGAAGCTGCGCGGCACGCCCTCGGAGAGATTGCGCCCCTTGACCGAGAGCTCGCGCACCTGCTGCCCGGGATAGGCCGAGCCGATCTCGATCTTGATGCGCTCGGCGGTCGCCTCGCCGATCAGGATGCCGTAGTTGCGGCGCACGTAGTTCATGATCGCCTCGTCGAAGCGATCGCCGCCGATGCGCGCGGAGTTGGCATACACGACGCCGTTGAGCGACAGCACCGCGACCTCGGAG
>DASPOP010000236.1:0-15997 GCA_035625955.1 Steroidobacteraceae bacterium
TCGCGGCACTGCCGCTGCGACGGCGTGCGCCTAGTCCTTTATCAGCGTCTCGTTGACGATCAGGTTCAGCTCCCAGGTCTTGCCGCCATCGGCCGAGAAGGACTGCTCGAAGCGGCAGGCAGTCGGCGTGAGGACCGACACAGACAGCTCGGCAGATACCGCATAACTCCGCGGCTCCTCACCGCTCCGGCCCCGCTTTGCTCTTGCTCAGCCAGTCCTTGGTCTCCTCGAGATCGGTCGCCTGCCGCGCGCGCTCCTGCGGCGTGGTGCACACAGTCTGCGTGATCAGACTGCCGGTCGCGCGCTCCTCGCGGCACTGCACTCCGTGTGCGGCGGGAGTCGCAGCCGCGGGCTGGCGCTGTGGCTTCGCTGCCGTGGCCGCGCAGCCGGCCAACAGCGCCGCGACCATGATCAACACCGCTCGTCGCATGTGAGGTCCCCTCGGGGCGGCAACAATCCTGGTGTTGAGAATGCGTCACGAGCGCCAGCGCTTGCAAGTGTCGAACTGCCGTCGCTGCAGCGCGCGGCGTTGCGCAAATGGTCCGGCGCGCTTGCCGACCCAACACTCGTGATGCAGCCGGAGTTGCCCGCCGCCGCGATCGCGGCGGCGCCTCTGCGTGCCGCAGCTTGCGCGGCGCCGGCACTTTCGTCACGACATCCGCGCAGCTCGTCACGCGTTCCTGATGCTTCGTCACATTGAAGCACCGCGCGGGTTTGTGCCCGCTATCGTCGGCTCCACCAGGAACGTGCACTCGGCCGCACGCGGGCGCGGAGACGCGCCGCGCGTGGCACGGGAGCAACGACACGTCCGCACGCATTACTTCAGGGGAGATGCACATGACTCGCACGCGCAAGGGGCTGATTGGCACCGCGCTCGCGATATTCGCGAGCCTTTTCCTGCCCGACGCTCTCGCTCAGCAGGCTGCGGCGCCGGGCGAGGAGACCGCCGCGCCTCTGCAGGAGGTGGTGGTGACCGGCTCGAGAATCCCGGTGCCGGCCAACATCACGGCCACCAGTCCGACGACGATCGTGTCGAGTCAGGAAATCAGGCTGCAGGGCAACACCGACATCACCGACCTGATGAATTCACTGCCGCAGAACATCATCGGCGCCAACGCGGACTTCGGTAATACCTCGAGCCCGCTCACTTCCACGGGCGGCTTCACGACCGTGGATCTGCGCGGCCTGGGTCCGCAGCGCACGCTGGTGCTGGTCAACGGGCGCCGGCTCGGCACCGGTGACCCGAGCACCTCCAATCAGAACGTCGCGCCCGATATCGACCAGATACCGGTGCCGCTGATCGAGCGGGTCGACGTGGTCACCGGCGGCGCCTCCGCCACCTACGGCTCCGATGCCATCGCCGGGGTGGTGAATTTCATTCTCAAGAAGGACTTCGACGGCATCCAGATCGACGGCCAGTACGGCTTCAGCCAGCACGACCAGCACAACAGCTACGTCGAGGGACTGCTGGGCACGAACGATCCCAACACGGGCTTCACCGCGCAGCCGACGGTTCCCTCCGGCAGCATCCGTGACGGCTACAAGCATGACCTGTCGATACTCATGGGGCGCAACTTCGACGACGGCCGCGGAAACTTCACCGGCTATTTCGTCTATCACCAGCAGCAGCCGGTGACCGCCTCGGCGCGCGACTTCTCGGACTGCCAGCTCATCTCGAACGGCGATGTGGCCTCGCCCGTGTTTTCGGGCGTCGAGTGCCTCGGCAGCTCGAACTCGAATCGCTTCACCCCGGAAGGAATCGCGCCGGGCGCCGGGCATCGCTACACCGTGGTCGGCAACCAGTTCCTCCCCTGGCCGCAGGTGGGCTCGAGCCCGCCGGCGGTCTTCGACTTCAACAACTTCGAGTACCTGCAGCGCCAGGACAAGCGCTTCCAGGCCGGATTCCTGGCGCACGATGAGCTCAACGAGCACGTCAAGCCCTACATGGAATTCTCCTGGATGGACGACAAGAGCGTCGCCGTAGTCGCCCCGTCCGGGCTCTTCATCGGCGGCGATCCCTTCACCGCCGACAACAACGAGCTCGTCAACTGCAGCAATCCGCTGCTGAGCCCTCAGCAGCAGGCGCTGCTCTGCACGCCGGCGCAGATTGCCGGCGACCTCGCCAACCCCGGCTCGAAGGGCAACAGCGCCGACGTCGCCATCGGCCGCCGCAACATCGAGGGCGGGGGCCGCACCTCCTTCTACGAGCACAACAACATCCGCGCGGTCATCGGCACCAAAGGCGACGTCATCGACGGCTGGACCTACGATGCCTACGGCTCGTACTACTACGTCACGACGTTCCAGAGCAACACCGATTATCTCGACTACGGCAAGATCAACAACGCGCTGCAGGTCACGACCGGCGCCAGCGGGGCGCCAGTGTGCATCAGCGGCGGGCAGTGCGTGCCGTGGAACATCTTCACCACCGGCGGCGTCACCCAGGCGGCGCTCAATTATCTGGCGACGCCGGGCACCGCCGACGGCAACAACACCGAGCAGGTCGCGCACATCGACTTCACCGGCGAGCTCGGCAAGTACGGACTGCAGCTGCCCTGGGCCAACGACGGCGCAGCCGTCAATTTCGGCTACGAGCACCGCATGGACAGCGTCACGTTCAACCCGGACGCCGCCGAGACCTCGGGCGCCCTGGCCGGTTTCTCGGGTGCGCTGGTCAATATCAACCAGCACTACAACATCGATGAAGCGTTCCTCGAGCTGCGGCTGCCGATCGCGCACGGCCAGCCCGGAATCTATGACCTGATGACCGACGTCGGGTACCGCTACTCCAACTACGACACCACCGGCAGCACCAACACTTACAAGTTCGAGGTGCAGTACGCGCCGATCCGCGACGCCCGCCTGCGCTTCTCCTTCGACCGCGCCATCCGGGCCCCGAATCTCATCGAGCTGTTCGTGGCGCCCTCCTATGGCCAGGAGGCCGTGGTGGGTACGGATCCCTGCGCCGGTGTGCCGACGGCGACGCTGGTGCAGTGCGAGCACACCGGCGTCACGCCCGTGCAGTACGCGGTGAACCCCGCGACCGGGGTCAACAGCATCACCCAGTGCGTCTCAGGCCAATGCGGGCAGGTGATCGAGGGTAACAGCCAGCTCAAGCCCGAGATCGCGAGCACCTGGTCTCTCGGCCTGACGCTGACGCCGTCGGCGCTGCCCGGGTTCAGCGCCAGCATCGACTACTACCACATCAAGCTCGAGGATCAGATAGGCAACTACCCGTTCGCCACCATCCTGAATGGCTGTCTGATCGACGACAACCCGATCTACTGCAGCCAGATCGTGCGCACACCGGCGGGTGCGCTCACCGGCGCCACCGTGGCCGGAGGCGGCTATTTCCTGCAGAAGGACTTCAACCTCGGCGTATCCGTGGTTTCCGGTTTCGATGTGACGATGGGTTACCGGCACGCGCTGCCCGGCAGCTGGGGGAGCCTCAGCGCCAACTTCAACGGCGCCTACCTCGAGCACGACACCACCACGCCGTTTCCGGGCTCCGGAACCTTCGACTGCGCGGGTCTGTTCGGCAGTACCTGCAGCAACGGCTCGGTGAATCCGCATTGGCGGCACAATCTGCGCGTCACCTGGGAGACGCCGATCGATGTGCTGCTCTCGGCGCAGTGGCGCTTCATCGGTCCGACCACGTTCGACAACAACTCCAGCAATCCTCTGCTGCAGTTCGCCGAGGAAGGCGCCTACGACCAGTACAACGCCCGTATTCCGGGCTACAGCTACCTGGACCTGACTGCCGTCTGGCACGCCATGAAGCAGCTCGACGTACGTGTCGGGGTGAACAACCTGCTCGACAAGGATCCGCCGCTCATCCCCTCGACCGACATCAGCGGCAACGCCGGGCCGGCGAACAGCTGGGCCACCTACGACTATCTGGGGCGGCAGGTGTTCATCGCTTTTACCGCCAGGTTCTAGGGTCCGGGCCGGCGAGCGACGCGCCGCCGCACACCCTTGGTCGTGCGCTGGGGTTGCGCCACGGTGCCCGCTCGCCCGGTCTTCCTGGCGGCCGTTGTCGCGGGCGCACTGCTGCTGCGCGGCCACGCGGACGGCGCGAGCCCGGCGGCGCGGGGGCCGGGCGAGCCTCAGACTGAGGGCCAGGCGCCGCCGCAGTCGCCCGAAGTCATCGTGCAGGCGCCTGAGCCGCGCTTCGTTGCGCCCACGCTGCGTGACAGGATCGGGCGCATCTGGGCGCCGGTGCTCATCAACGGCCGCGGACCCTTCCGCATGGTGCTCGACACGGGCGCGAGCGATTCCGCGATCACCGCGCCGGTGGCCGAGGCGCTGGGGCTGGTACCCGAGCCCTCGCACCTGGTACTGGTGCAGGGCGTCGCGGGCAGCGCGATCGTGCCCACGGTCCGCGTCGAATCGCTCACGGTGGGTGACCTCGATCTCGCCGCGGCGACGCTGCCGATCGTCGCGGACGCGCTCGGCGGCGCCGACGGAGTGCTCGGGACCGCCGGCTTCACCGACAAGCGGATCGACATCGATTTCCGTCATGACCGCATCGCCATCGCCCGCTCCCACGGACAGCACGCGGCGCTCGGCTTCATCACCCTGCCGCTCGAGCGCTCGGGCCCGGGCCTGCTCATGGTCGCGGGATCCGTGGCGCGCGTGCGCGTGCACGCCGTCATCGATACCGGCGCCGAGCGCTGCATCGGCAACGAGGCACTGCGGCGGGCGCTGGTGAGCCGCCACGCGCAGGGCACGCCCGATCAGATCTTCGACGTCACGACGCACGTCCAGGGGGGCGAGATGTTCGAGAGCCCGCCGATCAGTCTGGGCGGCATCGAGATCAGCGGGGCGCGCATCACCTACGGCGAGGTGCGCATCTTCGAGCACTGGCAGCTGACCCGGGAGCCGGCGCTGTTGATCGGCATGGACGCGCTCGGGCTCCTCAACGCGCTCGTCATCGACTACCGGCGCCGCGAGCTGCAGCTGCGGACGCAATGAGCGCTCCCGCCCCATGCCCCCGGAGCACGCCTGGGCTACACTGCCACCATCTGCTGCGCCCCCGGGGCCGGGGCGCTCCGGGAGCTGCTGCTGTGAAGTCCAGAATCGGCATCGGTTGGGTCATGGCCGCGGCGATACTGCCGGCCAGTGTGTTCGCGGCGCCGGCCGCCTCGCAGCCATCGCGGAACGTCGTGAAAGCGATCGCGCGGGGCGACTGCGATGCCGCCCTGCAACTCGCCAACGAGGGCATGCGGTCGAACGATGCGCAGACGATCTTCACTATCGGCCGGATGCTCGCGGAGGGCATCTGCATCGAGCCGGATGTCGCCGGCGCCACTCCCTATTTTTCGCACGCCGCAGCGCAGGGACTGCCCGCCGCGGAAATCGAATACGGCCTGCAGGTTGGGCTCGGCGAGGGCGTCGAGCAGAGCTATGAGCGCGCCGGCGAGCTCTGCCAGCAGGGCGGGGTCGAGCGGCCGGGCGGCGGCTCGCTGTACTCGCTCGGGTATGTCTGCACGCTGCGCGGGCTCGTGAGCCGACGGCTGCGGGAGACTCTTCCGCGCGGTGCCATCCTGCCGGGCCGAGCCGCACGCGTGTCGTTCAACCCCGTGAGCGGCAGCATGCAGATCCGCTCGATCCCGCGCGTCGCGTCGGTCCCCGACACTACGACGGGAACATTCGTACAGCGGCCGCTCATCGACGCCGAGTCGGCCATCGACAAGGCCTGGCGGGACGCGATCGGTGCCGTACCCAGGCCCGACGCGGCGCTGCTGGAAAACACGGGAACGGAGCTGACTCTGGACCTCGACATGTCGATCGAGGCTGGCGGAGGCGGTGGCCGCGCGCACCTGGCGCCGAACAGCCAGTTGATGCCCCACGACGTCCCCGTGCAGACGACCGGCCCGTCCCTGCCCACTCATCACTGACGGGCGCATCGCCCTGACGACGCGCCTCACTACCCCGCGCCTCGAGCTACGCTGCGTGGGGCTCGAGGACGCCGCGTTCTTCCTGCGGCTGCTCAACGAGCCGTCGTGGCTTGCGAACATCGGCGACCGCGGTGTTCGCACACTGGCGGACGCGGAAGGCTACATCAGGAACAACATCTGGGCGGCGTATCAGGCCCACGGCTTCGGGCTGTACGCAGTGCAGCTCAGGTCGCACCCGCTGCCGTTCGGGCTCTGCGGCCTCCTCAAGCGCGACTTCCTGTCTTCGCCGGACCTGGGGTTCGCGCTCCTGCCCGAATACTGCGGGCTTGGGCTTGCCACGGAGGCTGCCCGCGCGGTGCTGTCGCATGCGCAAGTCCAGCTCAAGATCGAGCGGCTGTACGCTATCGTCAAGTCCGGCAATCAGCGATCCGTGAGACTCCTCGGGCAACTTGGCTTTCGGCGCGAGGGACCGTATCAGATCCCGCAAGGCGATGAGGTCGAGCTCTATCAACTCAAGGCATAGAGATACTCGACGAACGAGGCCACCGCCCCGTCCAGCCCCTGCACCTTCGGGTTGCTCGACTCGATGAGGTAGTACTCGTCCGGCGCGTGCGCACCGGTGCCGTGACCCATGCCGAAGTGCCCCGCCGGCAGGCTGAGCGGGGGGGTCGTGAACAGGTACCCTGGCCAGGATCCGGCGCTGCGCGGCCAGAGCTGCGGAGCGGCGCCGAGCTTGCGGTAGGTGGCGAGCTGCGTCTGGATCAGCCGGCTCCCCTTGTCGGTCGAGTTCGGGTCGTAGCCGCCCGACATGTTGACCTCGAGGTCGCCGAAGCCGTGCCTGGCAAGATGTGCCTTGAGTTTCGCGAGCGTGTCGTCGGCGGTCATGTCCGGCACCAGCCGCATATCGATCTTGGCCACCGCCCGGTGCGGCAGGACGGTCTTGCCGCCCGGCCCGGTGTAGCCCGCGACCAGCCCCTCGATGTTGATCGTCGGCTGCGACTCGAGCAGCATCCGCGACTCGAGCCAGTCGGCATCGTGTACCCAGTGCTCGACGCCGAGCGCTTTCCTGGCGGTTGCCTCCGAGGTCCGGGCAACGTAGTCGGCGATCATCTTCTTCTGCTCGTCGCTCAAGGCCCTCGCCTTGTCGAAGAATCCCTCCACGGCGGGCGTGTGGCCGTCCGCCTTGATGAGGGTGTTGAGCGCCTGCACCAGGTGCCAGGTCGGGGAGTCGACGGCCGCCTCGAGGCTCGAGTGCACGTCGTGCTTCGGCCCGCGCCCCCACTTCTCTCCCGTCGACACGAGCTCGAGCTCCACCACCCCCTTGGCGCCGAGCGAAACCGTGACGCCGCCATCGCGATCCTGTCCGGCTTCCGGCATGAAGACGCCGGCGCACTTCCTGAGCTCGGCGATCACTTCCGGGCTCCTCACCACCTCGCCGAAGTGCGGCGAGCCGATCTCCTCCTCGCCCTCGCACACCAGCACCAGGTTGACGGGCAGCGTGCAACCGGCGGCCTTGAAGGCCATGAGTGCGGAGAGGAACGAGTTCTCCGGGCCCTTCTGGTTCACCGCGCCGCGCCCCATGCACACCGTGCCGAGCCCTTCCTTCTGCACCAGCCGTCCCTCGAGCGGCGGGGAGCTCCACTCCTCGGGTACGAACTGCTTGACGTCGTACATGAAATAGATTCCGACCGTGGTGCGCGCGCCGGCGTCGATGCGCCCGAACACGCCCGGCTTGCCCGAGGTTGGCATGATCCTGACGCCGGCGAAGCCGGCATCGCGGGCCAGCTGCGCCATGTACTCCGGCCCCTGCGGATAGTTGCGGTCCTCGGCCGCGATCGAGGGCAGCGCGATCCAGTCCTGCAGGCGCCTGATGTTGGCGGCATGCATCTTCGGAATCTGGGCGAGCACCGCCGCCTTGCCCGGGCACCCCGTCGCGAGCGCGGCGCCCGGCAGCGCCGTCAGCGCGGCCGCCGACGCCGAAGCCGTGAGGAAATCGCGCCGGCTGAAACCCGTATCGATCGCGTGAGTCATCGCATCGCTCCTGGCCGTGCTATCTCGGCGTCCCCGCAGCCGCCGGTTTGGGCGTGGCGGCAATATGCGTCGCGGGCGGGCTCCCTGCGGGCGGGGCCGGCGCCGACGGCAGTGGATACTTCGGTTCCGTCGCGGCGGGTGGCTGCGCCACCGGCGCTGCGCCCGCCGGCTGGGCTGCGGCGGTGGCCGACGGCGGTGGCGGCGGCGGACAGGGCTGCACCGCAATCCGCGAGCCCACGCCCTCGGCGAACAGGTCCGCGAGCGGCACGGTCGTCATGCCGGGCCGGGGCGTGAGGTCGATCCAGTAGACGACCTGCGGCAGCTTGTGCTCCGCGACCTCGGCCTTGAATCCCAGCCGCTTGAGCGAGGTGGCGCGCTGATCGGCGTGCGCGCGGTCGCTGAACAGCCCGAGCGAGATGCGCCGGCCGGCATCGCCACCCGGCGGCATGACGAGCGCGTCCTTGACGCCTGCCTTCTCGAGGCTCACCCGCATTTTGTCGGCCTCGACATCGTCCTTGAGTGCGCCGACGTAGACCCAGTAGCCGGTGGAGGTCCCCGCCTCTTCGGCCCGCTGCTGCGGGGCGAAGCCCTTGGCGGTGAGAATCCCCGCGGCCTTGGCGGCGTTGGTGATGTCGCCGAACGGGCCCACCGACATGCACGCAGGCGTCTCGTTGAGGACCGTCCTGGTGTTGGTTGCGGGCCGCTGCTCCGGGGGCAGCTCGGAGATCAGCTTCAGGCGCGGCAGCTTCGCCAGCGCCTCGTTCACGGGCGGCGTCCTGGGCTCATCGATCCACTGCGCCCAGGCGAAGTACACGAGGTTGACGACGAGCAGCGCGATGAAGGCGTTGCGCACGGGAACGGATTCTAGATCAACGGCGGGGCGTGCGTGATGTCTCCCTCGAGAGCACCGCGAGTCCCCTCAGCACCAGGCCTGCAACGGTGACGCAGCGGCTCCTCAGCAGCGGGCGTACGCGCTCCGCCTCACCCCCGGTGAGGACCACCAGCGGCTCCCGCCCGAGGAGCCCTGAGGCCTCCTCCACCGCCCGATCGACGAGGGCGGCGGCTGCGTAGCGCGAGCCCCGCTCGATCCCATCGCGGGTCGAGCGGCCGAAGAGACCGAAGCCGCCGGCGGCGCCGCCCCGCGCGCGGCGACGGATGCCGTGGGTGTTGGCGAGCAGCGTCTCCACCATGAGACTCGGGGCCGGGACGATCACGCCGCCGCGATGCCGGCCATCGGTGTCCACGAGATCGATCGTCATCGCCGTCCCCACCCCGACCACGCACACGGGCACGGCGGTGAAGATCGCGTGCGCACCGACCACGGCCGCGAAGCGGTCCACCCCTAAGCGCCAGGGCTCGGCGTAGCCGACGGTCACTCCGCCCTTGCGGCGTGAGACCGTAACGAACTGTGCCACGGCACCGGCGCGGCGCGCCGCGGCGGCGAGCGCCTTGTTGACCGCCGATCCCGCGACGCTGGCGACGACGATCCGCTCGATGCGCCGCGAGCCGGTAAAGAGATTCCGGGCGTAGTCGGCCGTTCGCCATCCGGAATGCGCCGCAGCCCTGCCCTTAGCGGGACGTGTCCCTTCGAGGCGCGCCCACTTGATGCGGGTGTTGCCGATGTCGACGAGGACCGTCGTCATTCCATCGGTCTCACGGTGACGTCGCCCGAAATGAAGCGCTTCACTCCCGCCGGCGTCTCGAGCATGAGCGCCCCGTGCACATCGATGCCGCGCGCGAAGCCGCGCGTCGTGGTGCCTTCCGCCGCCCGGACCTCGACGGGCCGGCCGCGCAGAGCATCGGCGCCGCGCCACTCCTCCAGGAAGGGCTTCAAGCCGTCCCGCTCGAACCCGGTGAGTCCGCGCAGGCACTCGCCAATGAGGCCGGCCGCCAGGAGGTTGCGGGACGGAGCGGCGGGCCCTGCGCTCGCCAGGTCGGTCGCCGGGAGCCCCGCGGCTGAGATCTTCCTGAGGATTTTCGCGCCGAGCGCCACGTTGAGCCCGATGCCGATGACGACGTAGGCGGGCCCCGCGGACTCGGCGCGCAGGTCGATCAGCACGCCCCCCAGCTTGCGCTCCCCGATCAGCAGATCGTTCGGCCACTTGAGCCCCGAATTCCTGACGTTGAGCGCCGTGAGGGCGCGCAACGCGCACACTCCGATCACGAGCCCGAGGGCGCCCAGATCCGGCGGCACCTCGCGGAACATCCAGCTCAGGGACAGACAGATCGCCCCACCCGGTGGCGCCAGCCAGGAACGCCCGCGCCGGCCTCGGCCGGCGCTCTGATATTCCGCCAGAAGCACTTCGCTGGCGCCGTTCCCGGGTCCCGTGCGCCCGAGCAGCGCGGTGTTGGTGGAGGCTATCGACCAGACCGTCTCGAGCTTCACCACCCGCGCGCGCACATCGCGCGGCAGCTGCCCGCCGATGGCGGCGGCCGCGAGCGGCTCGGTGGCGGCGCTCAGGCGATAGCCGCGGTTGCGCACGGCGTGCAGCTCCGCGCCCAGCGCCCGCAACGTCCCGGCCGCCTTCCACACGGCGCTGCGGCTGACGCGCAGGTGCCCGGCGAGCTCTTCGCCGGAGTGAAAACGGCCGTCGCCGAGCCGCGCGAAAACCTTGGCCACGAGCGGCACTGCTTGCGCCGGACGGCCCGGCCGCGCAGCCTTCGGCATCTCAGCTCTGTCCCCGCCGCAGGCCCAGGAGCCACAGACGCCTGGCGCGCGACTCGGTTCCCGCGAGCATGCGGCTGATGTTGGCGCGGTGCGTATAGATGATGAGGAGCGCCGCGAGAATTCCGAAGACCAGCAGCGGCGCTCGCTGGCTCGAATAACGTGCGGCGATGGCCGCCGCGACGGCGCCCGCACCCGCCATGGAAGCCAGCCCGACGAAGCCGAAGAGAATGACGACCACCAGCCAGGTGAGCACCATCACCAGCACCAGTCCCGCGTTGATGCCGAGCACGGCTCCGAGGAACGTGGCGACGCCCTTGCCGCCGCGAAAGCCGTACCAGAGCGGATAGACGTGTCCGACGATCACCGCGAGCCCGCAAACCGTGACCAGCAGGGCGCGCATCTCGAGCTCCGCCGGCGGGACCCCGGGGATGGTCAACGGCGCGAGCACCCCGGTCGCGACCCAACCCTTGGCGAGATCGATGAGCAGCACCGCGATGGCCGCGAGCTTGCCCTGCGTGCGCAACATGTTGGTGGCGCCCGCGTTGCCGCTTCCCATGGTGCGGATGTCGACGCCGCGCAGCCTGCCGATGACGAGGCTGCCTACGACGGAGCCGATGAGATAGGCGAGCAGCGCTTTGACGATGAGCTCGATCACGGTCGTCTGAACACCTCGGCGAGCATGCAGCGCACGCTCCCCCCGCCCAGCCTCTCGATGGTGGGAATGGGCACCGCGAGCACCGCATCCGTGCATCCCGAAAGCTGCGCGTACTGCCCGGCGCTCAGCGAGCGGCGGGCGGCCTCCGACATCACCAGCACCCGCGAGTCCCCGAGCGCCTCGTCCCAGGTGCCGAGCTCGAGCATGTTGCCCGCGAACTGCGCGATCTCGCGCTGGCCGATCTCGAGCGTCTCGCGGCCGCTCGCGCGCAGCCGCCCGAGCACCCGCTCGCGATCGCCGGCCGCGATCGCCTCGGTGCCGACGACCGCGACGCGCTCGCCGATGCACATCAGGACATTGGTGTGATAGAGCGGCACACCGGCGCGGTCGGCGGCCTGAAAAACCAGCGGCTCGTAGCGCAGCTCCCGCGCCCACTCGGCGACCAGCGCCGGGTGCGTGCGCGGGGAGGCGCAGGCATAAGCCACGCGCCCGGCGCGATCGAGCACCAGGCTGCCCGTGCCTTCGAGGAACATCCCCTCGCCCTCGAAGTGGGTGAGATCGAGGAGGTGCGACACCTTGAAATTGAGCCGCGCGATCACGGCATCGATCACGTCCTGGCGCCGCTCCGGGCGGCGCGTCACGCTCTCCATGGGATAGAGCACCAGCGTGCCGTCCTCGTGGAACGAGAGCCAGTTGTTGGGAAACACTGCGTCGGGCTTGACCGGATCCGCCGTGTCCCTGACGGCACACACCTCGACCCCCTCGCTCTCGAGCGCCTGGCGGAGCCTCGCGAACTCCGCCAGCGCCTGCGCCGCTGCGGCCGCCGGATCGGCCGGCGCGCCGCGGTCCTGCTCCGGACGCTGGAAGGTGTTGGTACGGGCGGTGTCGGGGTTATAGCCGAACGCCAGCGGCTCGATCATGAGCACGGCGTCGGCGCACTGCTGGCCCCGTCCGGGCCCCGGATCGGCGGGAGGCGAGCTTCCGGCGCTGGGCTCCATGGCCCATTCTCGCACGTCCCGCGCTGCGGCTGACTTGGCGCCTACTTGACGACGCGCAGCGGCCCCTGGGTCCCGGTCGCCTCCAGCATGTCGAGCATCGGCAGTCGTTGGGTGAGGTCCAGGGGATCGCCGGTGAGATAGCGCTGGCAGTCCGCGGCGGCGGCCGGGCGGGCGAAGAGATAGCCCTGCGCGTAGGAGCAGCCCAGGTGGCGCAGCTTCTCGAGCTGCGGCCAGCCCTCGATGCCCTCGGCGACCACCTCGATGTGCAGGTGCCGCGCCATGGCGATGATGGCGCTCACGATCGCCAGATCCGACATGTCGGTCACGAGATCGCGCACGAAGCTGCGGTCGATCTTGAGCGTGTCGACGCGCCAGCGCTTGAGGTACGAGAGGCTCGAATAGCCGGTGCCGAAATCGTCGATGGCGATGTGCACGCCGAGCTCGCGCAGCCTCGCCACCGCATCCTGCGCGGCCTCGCGGGCGCGCTCCTCGCGGCGCTCGAACACGGCGCTCTCGGTGAGCTCGACCTGCAGCATCGCGGGCTCGAGCCCGTGCTCCTTGGTGAGCCGGGCGATCGAATCGGCGAGGTTCGAGCGCTGCAGCTGCACCGCGGAGACATTGAGCGCCACCGGCACCAGCCTGGCGCCGGTCTGCCGCCAGCCCACCATGTCCTCGATCGCGCGCTGCAGTACGAAATCCCCGATCGGGACGATCAGGCCCGCTTCCTCGGCGATGCGCACGAAGCGCTCGGGCCGCACGAACCCCTGGCTCGGATGCCGCCAGCGCATCAGCGCCTCGAGTGCCACGACACGATGCGACTCGATGTCGACGATCGGCTGGTAATGTACTTCGAGCTGGCGGGTCTGAAGCGCGGTGCGCAGCGATGCCTCGACCGCGATGCGCTCCTTCAGGCGCCGGTCCATCGCGGGACTGAAGAGCTGGAAATTATTGCGGCCGCGGTCCTTGGCCTGATACATCGCGGTGTCGGAGTGGCGCAGCAGCTCGCCCATGTCGAGGCCGTCGCGCGGATAGAGCGCCACGCCGATGCTCACGGTGCTAACGATGGTGCGTCCGTCGACCACCATCGGCGCGCTGAGCGCCTGATTGATGCGCTCGGCCGCCTCGTTGACCTTGTCGGTGTTCTTGACGTCCTTCATCATCACCACGAACTCATCGCCCCCCATGCGCACCACCACATCCTGGGCGCGCATGGTCGAGCGGATGCGCTGCGCGACGGTCTTCAGGAGCTTGTCGCCGGTCTCGTGTCCGCGCGAGTCGTTGACGTGCTTGAAGCGGTCGAGATCGAGGAACAGGACCGCGAGCAGCGTCCCCTTCTCCTTCGCCTCCGTGATGGCATCGGGGAGATGGGCCGCGAGATAGAGCCGGTTGGGGAGGCCGGTGAGCTGATCATGATGCGCGAGGTGATCGAGGCGCTGATGCCGTTCGAGCATCTGGCTCTCGACCACGCGGCGCACGGTCACGTCGTGCACGGTGACCGCGAGCACCGGCCGCCCGTCGAGCTCGAGGCGGTGAGCCGTGGCCTCGACGTTGCGCAGCGAGCCGTCTTTGCAGCGCTGGCGCATCTCGACCGGTGCGCGTGCGGTGGCATCCTGGAGCCGCGCGAGCAGCACGCGCTCGTCGGCGGCACCTTCGGCACTGAAGAGCTGCGAGAAGCTCAGCTCGCGGACTTCTTCGTGGGAATAGCCGGTGTTGCGCAGCGCCGCCGGGTTGGCGGCGACGATCTGCAGCGTGGCGGGGTCGAGCACCAGCGCGCTCGTGGGCCATTGCTCGAACACGGCCTGGCGGGCCGCTTCGGCGCCGGGGGCGACCTGGCGCCAGCGAATGAAGTACCACACGCCGAAGCCGAGTGCGGCACACCAAAGTCCGGCTAGGGCGCCGAGGCCGAATGCCAAATGGTTCACGCTTCTTCCCTAAATCGAGCTTTGAAAGTTTGGCGGAACCTGCTTGAGCGCGGCCGTGCGCTGCGCACAGTTTGCGTCGCGCAACGGCGACGAATGCGCGTTCCCGAGAGCTGCGTCGCGCCCGGGCGGCGCACGGGAAACCTATTGATTTACAAAGGGATTCGGACTTGCGTCACGCAGGCTCGAGCCTCGAGGCCTCGCAGGAAGCCGTCACGGCCGCGCCGCGTGCGATCGCCTCGCCTGCGCCTGCTGCGACCACGGCATTCTCACCGAACATAACGCCGCGGAGCGCGTTGCTGAAACGGAATTGCTTCAGCGCCGGCGCCGGGTCGGTCGACGGTTCGCCGCTCTGCTGATCGATCGAGGGAATCGTGCAGCGCGTGCAGGGTTTCACCAACCGCAGCGTGATCGAGCCGATCTCGAGTGTGTCGATCTTGTCCTCGGCCCAGGGGTCGAGCCCGGTGAGAACGATGTTGGGACGGAAGCGCTCCATCGGGATGGGCTCGGGCAGCCGTGTGTTGAGATCCTCGAGCGAAGCCTGGTTGCAGACCAGTATCGGATAGCCATCGGGAAAGCCGATCGGCGCGGGCGTGGTTCCCGCGAACTTCGGGTTTGCGACGCGTCCCATGCCGGGTGCCACGCGCATCAGCCGCACGGCCTCGCCGACCGCGGAGCTCGCCCACTCGCGCGCCTCGCTCCCCTGGTCGATGGCGACGCAGGCGTCGTCCCAGATTCTGACGGCCGTGCGCGCGCCGCCCGCATCGAGCGGCACCGTGAGCGGGGGCAACCCCGGGAAGCTCAGCACCAGCGCGCCCGGCGTCAGCTCCGGCACGATGCGCGCGAGCTGCGGGTGGCTGCGCTGGCTGAGGAACACGCCCCGGGTATTGACGATCATCCATTGCCGGTCCCACTCGAGCCCGGCCGGGGTGAGAAGAACGCGCGCGCGCGCGATCCCGCGCGCCGACTTCACCGGGTAGACGAACAGGCCCGTGATCGAGCCCTGCATCGCTTGCACTTCGTTACCTCGTCCTCATGCGCACTCGGCCTCGAGGCGTGCGCCAGAGCCAAGTCTGCCATATGCTGCCTGCCCTGCCCGTGAAGGGAGATCGCATGGCCCGGTCCAGGAAGTCGAAGAAGAAAACCCCGGCCGGCGGCAGCGGCATCGCCCGTACGGTGATCGCCGCGGCGGTGAGCGCCAGCGTCATATTCGGCGGACCGCAGGCGCAGGGGCGCACCCAGAAACCTCCGCTCTACGGTCAGCACTGGATGGCGGTGACGGGCAAGCCGATCGCGGCGAGCGCCGGGGCGCAGATCTTCACGCGCGGCGGCAACGCCGTCGATGCGGCCTGCGCCATGCTCGCGGCGACCGCAACCGCCTGGACCACGCTCTCATGGGGCGGGGAGACCCAGGCACTCATCTTCAACCCGAACACCGGCAAGGTGATCGCCATCAACGGCCTCGGCGTCGCGCCGAGCGGGGCGACGCCCGAGTATTTCCACAAGCTCGGCCTGCGCTACCCGCCGGAGTACGGTCCGCTCGCCGCGGTCACGCCGGGCACGCCGGGCGGTCTCATGACCATGCTCGCCGAGTACGGCACCCGGAGTCTCGCCGAAGTGCTCGCGCCCGCGATCGAGATGGCCGATGGGTTCCCGATGGACCTGGCGCTCTCGAACACCATCGAGAACTACAAGGAGAAGCTCAAGGAGTGGCCGGACTCGAAGCGCGTCATGCTCCCGCACCCGGGATCGGAGCACGAGGGCCCGGCGCCCGGCGAGATGTTCCGCCAGCCCGATCTCGCCCGGACGCTGCGTAAGCTGGTCGA
>DASPOP010000237.1:0-6818 GCA_035625955.1 Steroidobacteraceae bacterium
CGTCACGCGCGGCGACACGACGGTTCTCAACGCCTATCTGGCGCTGCCGCTGCGCGCCTACCTCGGAGGACTCAGAGAGCAGCTGCGCGCGCTCGACGCGGGCGCGCGCCTCACGCTGATGCAGAGCAACGGCGGACTCGCGGACGCCGCCGCCTTCCACGCCATGTCGAGCGTGCTGTCGGGGCCGGCGGGAGGACTCATCGGCATGCGCTGGGTCGGCGAGCGGGCCGGGTTCCCGAAGCTCATCGGCTTCGACATGGGCGGAACCTCCACCGACGTGTCGCTGATCGACGGCGCGCTGCCACAGCGCTTCGAGCACACGATTGCCGGCGTGCGCCTCACGCAGCCGATGCTCGACGTGCACACGATCGCCGCCGGCGGCGGCTCGATCCTCAGCTTCAGGGACGGGCGCTTCGCGGTCGGACCCGCTTCGGCGGGCGCGGAGCCCGGGCCGGCATGCTACCGGCGCGGCGGCCCGTTGACGCTCACCGACGTACAGGTGCTGCTCGGCCATCTGCGTCCCGACACCCTGCCGGCGGTATTCGGCGTGGACGGACGATCGCGCATCGACCCGGAGGCGGTCGCCGGCGCCTTCGCCGAGCTCGCGACGCACGTCAGCGCCCAGGCGGCGCATGGCTGCTCCGCAGAGCTGGTCGCAGAGTCGTTCCTCGAAGTCGGTGTCGAGTCGATGGCCAACGCCATCCGGCAGGTATCGGCGCGGCAGGGACTCGATGCCGGCGACTTCACACTGTTCTGCTTCGGCGGGGCGGCGGGCCAGCACGCCTGCCGCGTGGCGCGCGCCGCCGGCATGCGCCGCGTCCTGATCCATCCGCTCGCGAGCGTGCTCTCGGCATTCGGCATCGGCGTAGCGGACCGCCTCGCCGTGCGGCGCGCGAGCCTGCGCCAGCCGCTCGTGCCGGAAGGGCTCGCCGCGGCACGCGCGCAGCTCGCGCTGCTCGAGTCGCAGGCCCGTGAGGAGCTCAGCGCCTTCGGCCCCGAGCCCGGGCGCGTGCGGGTGGCGCTGCTGCTCGAGGTGCGCGCGGGCGACAGCGACGTGACGCTGTCTCTGCCCGACGGCACGCTCACCGAGGTGCGCGAGCGCTTCCACGCCGAGCACCTCAAGCGCTTCGGCTTCGCCGCGCAGGGTCTGCACGTCGTGATCGAGGCAGTGCGCGCCGAGGCACGCCTGGCATCGCTCGATGCGGCGCAGCTCACCATGCCGGTGCCGCGCGCGCGCGCGGCGCTGCCCCATACCGCGCGCGCCTGGTTCGACGGCTGGCGCGAGGTGCCGCTCGTTTCCATGAGCGAGCTCGGCGGCACGCTCACGGGCCCGGCGCTGGTGGTCGAGCCGCACAGCACCGTGGTGCTGGAGAGCGGCTGGCGGGCGCAGCTCCTCCCCGGCGGCGAGCTGCTGCTCGAGTCCGATCCGGCGGCGCCGGCCGCGCGCGCCGCCGCCGCGGCCGATCCCGCCCGCATCGAGATATCCAACAACCTCTTCATGCACATCGCCGAGCAGATGGGCGAGGTGCTCAAGGCGACCGCCCAGTCGGTCAACATCCGCGAGCGGCTCGACTACTCCTGTGCGCTCTTCGACTCGGGCGGCGGGCTGGTCGCCAACGCGCCGCACATGCCGGTGCACCTGGGCTCGATGGGCGCGAGCGTGCGGGCAGTCATCGAGGCCCGCGGCGCGCGACTCTCCCCCGGGGATTCCTGGCTCCTCAACAGCCCCTACCACGGCGGCACGCACCTGCCCGACATGACGGTCGTTACGCCGGTATTCATCGGCGGCGGGGAGCGGGCAGATTTCTTCGTCGCCTCGCGCGCCCATCACGCCGACATCGGCGGCATGACCCCCGGCTCGATGCCGCCCTTCAGCCGCTCCATAGAAGAGGAAGGCGCCCTGTTCGAGTGCTTCCACCTGGTGAGCGGCTCGACGCTGCGGGAGCGCGAGCTGCGCGCGGCGCTCGCCGCCGGCCGCTGGCCGGCACGCTCGCCGGAGCAGAATCTGGCCGACCTGCGCGCACAGCTCGCCGCCAACGCACGCGGCATCGCCGAAATCGGCCGCGCCGTCGCGCGCTACGGGCTCGCGAGCCTCACCGAGCGCATGCGCGAGGTGCAGGACAACGCGGCGCTCTCGGTACGCAACGCCATCGGCGCGCAGATGAGCGGGGAATTCCGCTACGAGATGGACGGCGGACAGCTGATCGCCGTGCGCATCGACATCGACCGCAGCACCCGGCGGGCGCGCGTCGACTTCACCGGCACCTCAGGGCAGGGGGCGCACAACTTCAATGCGCCGCGCGCGGTGTGCCTGGCGGCAGTGCTGTATGTGTTCCGCACCCTGATCGAGCGGCCGATTCCGCTGAACGAAGGCTGCCTCGAGCCGCTCGAGATCCTCATTCCGCCGGGCTCGATGCTCGATCCGCGGCCGCCGGCGGCGGTGGCGGCCGGCAACGTCGAGACCTCGCAATGCATCGTCGATGCCTTGTATGGCGCGCTCGGAATACTCGCGGCTTCCCAGGGCACGATGAACAACCTGACTTTCGGCGACGAGCAGCTGCAGTACTACGAAACCATCGCCGGCGGAGCCGGCGCCGGGCCGAATTTCGACGGCTGCGACGCGGTCCACACTCACATGACGAACTCGCGGCTCACCGATCCGGAGATCCTCGAGGCAAAGTTCCCGGTGCTGGTGCGCGAGTTCGCCATCCGGCGCGGCTCCGGGGGCCGCGGCCGCCATCATGGCGGGGACGGTGTCGTGCGGCGCATCGAGTTTCGCGCGCCCTTTTCCGGGGCGCTGCTCGCCAATCACCGCCGCATTGCGCCCTTTGGTCTCGCAGGCGGCCAGCCGGGCGGGCGCGGGGAGGCACGCATCCGCCGAGCTGCGGGCGCGGTCGAGACGCTCGGCGCAACCGCGCGTTTCGACGTGGCGCCGGGGGACGAGCTCACCATTCTCACGCCGGGCGGCGGCGGGTTTGGCCCCGCAACTTAGCTCTTCATTCCCCCGCGCAGTATCGAGGTCGTGATCTCCCACTCGACCCGCTGCCGCGCGGTGGCCGAGCGGTTGACCGACACCGGGCGCACGCGGCTGGCGCCGGGGCGATGCGTGACCAGCCAGGTGTCGAACTCGCCGGGCCTGGTGGTGGCAAAGCCGAACAGCAGATTGAGCTTGCCGTCGGCGACGCTCTGCTCACCATTGATCCGCTCGTCGCAGATGACGAAGTGGCTGTCACGCGCCGTGGCGCCGGCAAAGGCGCCCTGTGCGGCGAGTGCGGCGAGGAATTCCTGGGCGCCTGCCCGGGCGCGCGCCCAGGTTGCCGGCCCGTTCTGCTCGAGCAGCACCCAACGTGTGCCCTGCTCGATGCTCGCCGCGATGTAGAGTGCCAGGCGGCGCGCCGACAGGTAGCGCCAGTCCGAGGCGCCGCTTCCCCCGGCGGCCATTGTGCGCGGACCAAGACCGGCGCGCGCAGCGGCGCGCACGGCGAGCAGCGTGTTGA
Organism: Steroidobacteraceae bacterium; assembly: GCA_035625955.1. Classification (GTDB taxonomy): domain Bacteria; phylum Pseudomonadota; class Gammaproteobacteria; order Steroidobacterales; family Steroidobacteraceae; genus 13-2-20CM-66-19. The sequence goes on from DASPOP010000237.1 coordinate 3,498, forward strand.
CCCCGGCTTGCGTGAGACGCAGGCGGTCGGCATCCGAGACGGCAACCGCGGGACGCAGCCCCGGGCGCAACGGCGCCTCCTCGGGCTCGGCGGCGGTCCACACCGGCCAGCTCTCGTCCGCGCGCGCAATCATCCCGGCCGCTGCGGCGCTCGAGCCGAAGATCTCGACGCGCCCGCGCAGCCGATCGAAGGCCTGAATGCGCGGGTAGTACATCACTGCACAGTCGCTGCGGAACGGCCAGCTGCGCAGCGCCTCGAGCGCTGCGGGAGCGCTGGTCCACGCGGCGGGCGGGTCGACGATCAGCAGCGCGCAGCGCTCGCGGCAGATGCGCGCGGCGACCAGCAGCGTCGACAGCCCGACGTCCTGCTCGCGGCCGAGCGGTGGAATGCACAGCAGGTTGAAACGGGCGGCGCCCTCGAGCGCGAACAGCCCGGTGCCGCGCGCGCGCGAGCCGATCACGTCGTAATCGGTGAGCGGCGCGCCGTCGTCGCCGTCGGGATTGGAGAGCGTGTAGCCGACCGCGACGCCGCCGGGCGCACCGGCCGAGCGATCCGGGCGATTCCTGGGCACGGCGCCCTGTACGCGCGCCAGGCTCGACTGCAGCAGTACGTGGGTGACGAAGCGCGTGGCGTCAGGCACCACCGATATACGCCGGTAGATCTCCTGGTCCTCGACCAGCTCCGAGCCCGCGGTACGCACGCGCTGCAGCACCAGGTTGAAGCGGTCCGCGTCGGCGGCGGAGAGGCCGTCATAGTCGACCGAGGCGCGCAGATATTCCCGTGAGCCGGGATTGACCGCGACCAGAGTGAGCGTGCCGCCTGCGGCCGGAAGACTCAGCGTCGGCGGCCGCGCGCCGTTGACGATGCGCACGATGCGCGCCTCGCGCCCGCCGTTCTCGAAGAACTGCTCCACCGCGTACGAGAGCGTCGACGGCTGCCACAGGCCGCCGAAGTTCTGTTGGAACTCGGCGAAGCTCTTTACCGTGAGCGGCCGCGACACCGGACCCTTGAGCGTGCGGCCGACGAAAGCGGCGATCCCGGTCGCGACGCCCTCGATGGCGTGCAGGTCGCGGCTTTGTTGGGCGAGTTGTGCGCCTGAGCTAAGGCTGTTGGCCACTCAACGCCTCTTAGTATTGTGCCCGCAGAACTCTAGCACAGCGTGTTACCGCCGTAGGCACAATCTAGGCGCGTTTGCGACTTAACTCCGTGATGCGCCGCCGCGGGAATCGGCGCAGCGAGCGGCGCGCTCTTCGCTGCGCCGCGCTTCCTCGGCACGGGCACGCTCGAGTGCTTCGCGCTTGGCGGTGATCTCCGCCAACATCAGCTGCAGCCACTGCGATAGCGGCAGGGCAAGCGACTCTTTCCCGGAGAGCTCACGCCCCGAAGGCTCACTCGCCATCAGCCGCCGTCCTTGGGAGGCGGCGGCGGAGTCTTGCCGCCGGCCGCGCCGGCGGAATTCGGGGCGGCGGCGGAACCCGGAGCACCGGCCGGCGCCGCAGCGCCGGGCTCGATCTCGGAGAACATCTGCTTGAAGGACGCCTCGTCCATCGGCAGGTCGGAGGTGCCGTCCCAGGTGGAACCTTTCGGCACCACGTTCTGCACTCGCGGCGCGGCGGCGAGCACCTGCTCGAGACTCGCATCCGCGGTCGATACCGGTACCGGGATCCCGCGCGGGTCGTGAGCAAGCGCAGCGACCCGATCCCAGTCGATCTGCTGGTGGTTGGTCTTGAGCTGCTGCTGCAGTATGGCGGAGAGCGATTTGCCGAGGACCTTGCGCTGCGCCTTGTTCCAGTCGCGCTGATCGTCCTCCAGCACATCGAGGGGCTGCAGGTAGAGTTGCCCGTGGCCCCAGCCGAACAGGAACGGCTGATTCACCACCCGCACGTCGGTTCCGACCGGGATCATGTTGAAGAACTGCTCGATGTCCTCCGGGTAGAGGCGGATGCAGCCGTGACTCGAGCGCAAGCCGACACCGGCCGGCTTGTTGGTGCCGTGGATCAGGTAGCTCGGCCATTGCAGGTAGAAGGCGTACTTGCCGAGCGGGTTGTCCGGCCCGGGGCCGATCACCGGCTCGAGAGAGTCGTCGCCGTTATCGTGGTGCTCCTTCAGCACCGACACCGGCACGCGCCAGGTGGGATCCTTCTGACGGCGGACGATCTTGGTGACCCCCTCGGGCGTCTTCCAGCCTACCTTGCCGATGCCGATCGGATGGGTCAGCACGACGACCCGCTCGCCGCGCTTCACCGGAGGGAAGTAGTAGATGCGCATGGCGGCGATATTGATCACGACGCCGCTGTAGGGAGCGTTGGGCAGGACGAACTGCGACGGCACGACGATTTCGTGCCCCTCGCCCGGCAGCCACGGATCCACCTTGGGATTGGCGCGCAGAACTTCCTCGTAGCCGACGTTGAAGCGGCGGGCGATGTCCGTGAGCGTGTCGTCCTTGCCGGCGGTGACCACCTGCACCTCGCCCACGACGCTCTGGCCAGGCTCGAGCTCGAAGCGCTCGTTCGCCACCGGAAGCGGCAGCGCAGGCGCGGCCGGCGCCGCCGGCCCCGCCGGCTTCTGCGCCTCGCGGTGCAGCGGACCGAAGAGCGAACAGGCGGCGAGCAGGGAGCTGCACGCGAGCGCCGCAAGCGCCGGTCGTAGCCGAGCGGGGTTCATATCCATGAAATTATGACCGAAACGGACGCGATTCGATCGTCGATTCGCTACAGCAGCACAGGCTGCTCCGGCAGCTCTTGCCCGCCGGATGTCTTGCCGGGGAAATGCCGCCCGAGGAGCGCGCCCACGCCCGCAATTCCGACGATCGAGCCCTCGCGAAAGCGGCCTTCACGGTAATGGTGCTCCATCTGCCGGCACACCGCCCCCCACTCGGCCTGCGGCACGCGCGCGGCAATGCCGCGGTCGGCGATGATCTCGACGACGCGGTCGGCCATCAACACGTAGATCAGCACGCCGTTGTTGTGCGCGGTGTCCCACACGCCGAGCGCTCCGAACAGCTGCAGCGCCCGCTGACGCGGCGCGAGATCGTGCCAGAGCTCGGGCAGGTCGAACGCCGTCTCCACCACGAAACGGATCTCGCCCGCGTGGCGCGCCTCGCAGTCCCTGATGGCCTGCTCGATCGCCTGCCGCACCGCCGGCGGAAAGTGCCGGCGCGTGCTGAAGCGCGTGGTGATGAGATGACGCAGGACTCGGTCGGGCTTCACGATGTACCAGCTCCCGGAAGCGCCGCCGCCGGCAAAGCCGCCGCCCCCGCCGCTGAATCCCCCGCCGCCGAAACCGCCACCCAAGCCCCCTCCCAGGCCACCGCCGAAGCCA
>DASPOP010000238.1:0-2538 GCA_035625955.1 Steroidobacteraceae bacterium
AAGATCAAGATCAACGTCGAGAAGCAGCTCGCGCTGTGCGGAGAAGCGCCGTTCTATACGCTGGGGCCGCTCGTCACCGACACCGCGCCCGGTTATGACCACATCACGTCGGGTATCGGCGCGGCCATGATCGGCTGGTTCGGCACCGCCATGCTCTGCTACGTGACGCCGAAGGAGCACCTCGGTCTCCCGGACCGTAACGACGTGAAGACCGGCGTCATCACCTACAAGATCGCCGCGCATGCGGCGGATCTCGCCAAGGGACACCCGGGAGCACGCCGCCGTGATGATGCGCTCTCGCGGGCGCGGTTCGACTTCCGTTGGCAGGACCAGTTCAATCTCTCGCTCGATCCCGATACCGCCTGCGCCTTCCACGACGAGACGCTGCCGAAGGAGGGCCATAAACTCGCGCACTTCTGCTCGATGTGCGGGCCGAAGTTCTGTTCGATGCGCATCTCGCACGAAGTGCGCGCCGAGGCGCGCAACCAGGGCATGCGCGAGATGGCGGAGAAATTCCGCGCGAGCGGCGGCGAACTTTACGTGCCCGCGGGGGCGGCGAGGGAGGGCTGAGGCGTGCGCGTCACGGTCATCGGTGCCGGGGTCGCAGGACTCGCCTGCGCACTCGAGCTCACCGAGCGCGGGGTCGCAGTCGAGGTGCTCGAGCGCAGCACGCGCTGGGGCGCGCCCGGATGCTCGTGGTTCGCCGGCGGCATGCTCGCGCCCTGGTGCGAGCTCGAGGGCGCGCGTGATGAGCGCATCGCACAGCTCGGCGCCGAGAGCCTCCCGTGGTGGCGCGAACATTTCGCAGGCACCGTCACGAGCGGCACGCTCGTGCTCGCGCACGCACGCGATGGCGCGGAGCTTGCCCAATTTGCCCGCCGCACCGCCTGCGCCGAGTGGCTGACGGGGGAGGCGATCGGCGCCCTCGAGCGCGATCTCGCCGGCCGCTTCACCCACGGCTTGTACTTTAAGGACGAAGCGCATCTCGATCCGCGCGCGGCGCTCCTCGCGCTCGCCGCGCGCCTCGAGGAACTCGGGACCGTGATCCGCTTCGGCGTCGAGGCCTCCCCGGCAGTGCTCGCCGGCCGGGCGGTGATCGACTGCACGGGGCTCGAGGCGCGCGGGGAGCTCCCCGATCTGCGCGGAGTCAAGGGCGAGATGGTGCTCCTGCGCTTGCCCGAGCTTCGGCTCGCCCGTCCGGTGCGGGTCCTGCATCCGCGGATGCCTGTGTATGTCGTACCGCGCAGCGCGGGCCTTTTCATGGTGGGCGCGACGATGATCGAGAGCGATGAGGTGCGGCGGGTGAGCGCGCGCTCGCTCCTCGAGCTGCTCTCGGCGGCATACGCCCTGCATCCGGCGTTCGGCGAGGCGGAGGTTGTCGAGCTCGGTACGGCGGTGCGCGCCGCGTTTCCCGACAACATGCCACGCCTGCGCCGCATCGGTGACAGGCTTTATGTGAACGGTCTTTACCGTCACGGCTTTCTCCTCGCGCCGGCACTGGCCCGTCGCGCCGCGGACGTGATGCTCCAGGGCAGTTATTTTCCGGAGGTAATGGATGAGGATCCTCGTCAACGGCGCCTGGCGTGAGACGCGCAGCGCCGAGCTGGCGGCGGTGCTTGAGGAACTCGGCTACGGCGAGAGCGTCGTAACCACGGCCGTGAACGGCGAGTTCGTGGCTGCCGCTCTGCGTATGCGCACCCCACTCGCAGAGGGTGATCGCATCGAAGTGCTGGCGCCGATGCAGGGGGGCTGATGCTCGAGCTCTACAAGACTCAACTGCGCTCACGCCTGCTGCTCGGCAGCGCCCGCTACCCCTCGCCGGCCGTTTTGGGCGCCGCGGTGCGCGCCTCGGGCGCCGAGGTGGTAACGGTCGCCCTGCGGCGCGAAGCGAGCGGGGAGCGCGCCGGGCAGGGGTTCTGGAACCTGATCCGCGAGCTCGGCGTGCGCGTGCTGCCAAACACCGCCGGCTGCCACTCAGTCAAGGAGGCCGTGACAACCGCGCACATGGCACGCGAGCTCTTCGCGACGCCGTGGATCAAGCTCGAGGTCATTGGCGAAGACGATACCTTGCAGCCGGATGTGTTCGGGCTCGCAGAGGCCGCACGCATTCTCTGCGCGGAAGGCTTCGAGGTCTTTCCCTACACCACCGAGGATCTCGTGGTGGCGGAGAGGCTGCTCGAGTGCGGCTGTCGACTGCTCATGCCCTGGGGTGCACCGATCGGCTCAGGGCGCGGACTCAATAATCTCTTTGGACTGCGTGCCTTGCGGGCCCACTTCCCCGAGGTGCCGCTCATCATCGATGCCGGCATCGGCGTGCCTTCGCACGCCGCCCAGGCCCTCGAGCTTGGCTACGATGCGGTGCTCATCAACACCGCGGTCGCAGAAGCGCGCGATCCGCTGCAGATGGCGCGAGCCTTCGCCCAGGCCGTGGAGGCGGGACGTGCCGCGTATCTCGCAGGTCCGATCGAGCCGCGCGACATGGCGGCGCCCTCGACTCCGGTGATCGGCACGGCGTTTCGCGGATGAAGCTACCGCGGG
>DASPOP010000239.1:0-2321 GCA_035625955.1 Steroidobacteraceae bacterium
GGATCGCCGCCAGCACCTGCGGCAGCTGGTCGCTGCGGTAGCGCGCCACGTGCAGGATCGGTCCGAACTCCTCGGTCCTGAGCTGATCGAGCGAGCGCAGCTCGAACATCTGCGGCGGGAAGTAGTGGCCGGCGGCCGCGAGCGCCGGATCGAGCTCGCAGGCATACAGCAACTTCGCTTCCACGCGCATGCGCTCGGCGTGGCGCACGAGGCGCGCGCGCGCTGCCTCGGAGATCACCGGACCCACGTCCGTGGCGGGCTCGGCCGGCGAGCCGATGCGCAACTCCCGCATGGCGCCCCGCAGCATCTCGATCACGCGATCGGCGATCTCTTCCTGGAGGTACAGCACGCGCAGTGCCGAGCAGCGCTGGCCCGCACTGGTGAACGCCGAGGTGATCGCGTCATCGACCACCTGCTCCGGCAGCGCCGTCGCGTCGACCACCATGGCGTTGACGCCGCCGGTCTCGGCGATCAGCGGCACGATCGGGCCGTCGCGGTTGGCAAGCGTGCGATTGATCGTAGCCGCGGTCGCGGTCGAGCCGGTGAAAGCGACCCCGGCGAGCGCCGGATGGGTGAGCGCGACTTCGCCGAACGCCGGTCCGTCGGCGGGCGTGAGCTGCAAAGCCGCCGCCGGAACCCCCGCGCTGTGCAGCAGACGCGTCATCGCATGCGCGATCAGCGGGGTTGCGGGCGCAGGCTTGGCCACCACCGCATTGCCGGCCGCGAGCGCCGCGGTGATCTGCCCGGTGAAGATCGCCAGCGGGAAGTTCCACGGGCTGATGCACACGAAGACGCCCCGGCCGTGGAGCGAGAGCGTGTTGCGCTCGCCGGTGGGGCCCGGCATCACCTCGGGCGCGCCGAAGAGCTCGCAGGCGCGCGCGGCGTAGTAGCGGCAGAAGTCGACCGCCTCGCGCAGCTCCGCCACCGCATCCGGGAGCGTCTTGCCCGCCTCGCGCACCAGCAGGCTCAGGAACTGCCCGCGCCCTTCCTCGAGCAGATCCGCTGCGCGCGACAAGCACGCGGCGCGCTCGGCCGCCGGAGTGGCATCCCATCCCGGCTGGGCGCGCGCTGCGGCCGCCATCGCCTCGCGGATCTCCTCCGCCGTGGCATCGCGCGTGAAGCCGACGGTCTCCGCGGTCCTGGCCGGAGACACGACGGCGACCTCCGCGTCGCGCACCGGGCGGCCACTCAGGATCGGGCCGCCGGTGTAAGTATCGCCGGCGTGGGCGCGCAGCTGTCCCTCGAGGAGCGCGAGCGTCGCCGGGTCGCCAAAATCCTCGCCGGCGGAATTGGCGCGCTCGGCGCCGAAGAGCGCCGCGGGCTCGCGCACCCGCGGCGCGCCGGAAGAAGCGTCGTTCAGGGACGTGATGGGATCAGGCACGACCTGCTCCACGGGAATCTGCGGGTTCATGAACTGGTGGACGAAGGAGCTGTTGGCGCCGTTCTCGAGCAGCCGCCGCACCAGATAGGGCAGGAGCTCCTCGTGCGTGCCGACCGGCGCATAGACACGCACCGGCGGCAGGTCCGGCAACTCGGCTCGCGCCGCCGCGTACAGGGCCTCGCCCATGCCGTGCAGGCGCTGGAACTCGTAGCGCGCGCCGGACGGCGCGAGCGCCAGCACCGCCGCCGCGGTGTAGGCATTGTGAGTGGCGAACTGGGCATAGAGCACCGCGCGCGCGGCGAACAGCCGTTTCACGCCCTCGAGGTAGCTCGCGTCGGTAGCGGCCTTGGAGGTGAACACCGGAAAGCTCGAGAGCCCCCGCTCCTGCGCGCGCTTGATCTCGCTGTCCCAGTAGGCGCCCTTCACCAGGCGCACCGTCATGCGCCGCCCCGAGCCGCGAGCCAGCTCCGCCACCCAGTCGAGGACCAGCGGCGCACGCCGGCCGTAGGCCTGCACCGCGAGCCCGAGCCCCTCCCAATCGCGCGTCGCGGCATCGCGCGCCAGCGTCTCGATGATGTCGAGCGACAGGTCGAGCCGGTCCGCCTCCTCGGCGTCGATGGTCATGCCGATGCCGGCGCGGGCGGCGCGGCGCGCGAGCTCGAGCATCCGCGGCGAGAGGCGCTCCTGCACCAGTTCGCTCTGCAACAGGGTGTAGCGCGGCTCGAGCGCCGACAGCTTCACGGAGATCGCCGAGCGCGTGTGCACCGTTCCGCGCGGCTGAGCGCCCAGCACGTCGATCGCGTGCGCGTAATCCTCGAGGTAGCGCTGCGCATCCGCCTCGGTGCGCGCGCCTTCGCCGAGCATGTCGAAGGAGCACAGCGCCAGCTCCGGGTCCGAGCGTGAGCGGCTGAGCGCTGCGTCGATCGTCTCGCCGACGATG
>DASPOP010000240.1:0-4689 GCA_035625955.1 Steroidobacteraceae bacterium
GCGTGTCGATGCCCTTGAGCCCCAGGTGATCGGGCTGCACGTTGAGCACCGCCCCGACGTTGACCTCGTTGACGCCCATGCCGGCGCGCAGCAGCCCGCCGCGCGTGGTCTCGAGCACCGCGATGTCGATCTGCGGATCCGCGAGCACCATGCGCGCCGACACCGGGCCGGTCATGTCGCCCGGCACGGTGCGCTGGCCGTCGATGTAGACGCCGTCGGTGGTGGTGAGCCCGGGCGTGTAGCCGGCCATCTTGGCGATGTGTGACAGCATGCGCGCGGTGGTGGTCTTGCCGTTGGTGCCGGTGATCGCGGCGATCGGCACGCGCGACGGCGCCCCCGGCGGGAACAGCATTTCGATCACGGGTCCCGCGACGTCGCGCGCCGTGCCCTCGCTCGGAGCCACGTGCATGCGGAAGCCGGGAGCTGCGTTCACTTCGCAGATGCCGCCGCCGATCTTGCGGTAGCTCTCGGTGATGTTCGGGGAGAGAAAGTCGACGCCGCCGACGTCGAGCCCGATGGCGCGCACCGCGCGCTCGGCCATCTCGCGGTTGTCGGGATGGATGACGTCGGTGACGTCGGTGGCGGTGCCGCCGGTGGAGAGGTTGGCGGTCGAGCGCAGGTAGACGATCTGGCCCTTGGCGGGAATCGAGCCCGGCGTCAGCTGCGCGCGGTCGAGCATCTTCAGCGCCTGCGCGTCGAGCTCCAGCCGCGTCAGCACCTTCTCGTGTCCCACGCCGCGGCGCGGATCCTGGTTGACGATCTCGATCAGCTCCTCGACGGTGTGCTCCGCATCGCCCACCACGTGTCCGGGCGTGCGGCGCGTCGCGGCCACCAGCTCGCCGTTCACGACCAGCAGCCGATGGTCATCGCCCTCGAGGAAGGTCTCGACGATGACCGAGCGCGAATGCTCGCGCGCGACGTTGAAGCCGTGCGCCACCTCCTCGTCGGCGGTGAGCCGTATGGATATGCCGCGCCCGTGGTTGCCGTTATAGGGCTTGGTCACCACCGGGAAGCCGATGCGGCGGGCGGCGCGCACCGCCGCGGTCTCGCTCTGCACCAGCTCCTGCTTCGGCACCGGCAATCCTAAGCCCGCGAGGATCTTGTTGGTCTCCTCCTTGTCGCTCGCGAGCTCGACCGAGATGTGCGGCGTGCGGCCGGTGACGGTCGCCTGGACGCGCTGCTGGTACTTGCCGTGACCGAGCTGGATCAGCGACTGATCGTTCAGGCGCAGCCAGGGGATGCCGCGGCCCTCGGCCGCACGCACCAGCGACATGGTCGAGGGACCGAGCGCGCGGCGCTGCGCGAAGCGGATGAACTGATCGCGGGCTTCCGGCCAGTTCCAGCCGGCCGGTACCGAGTCGGGAGGCCGGATCGCCTCCGGCAGCAGCGAGGCGAGCAGCCGCAGTCCCAGCTCTCCGGCGGCGATGCCCTCGTCGCGCTGCGCGTACTCGTAGACCACCGTGTAGACGCCGGCGGGGCCCGCGCTGCGCGTCTTGCCGAAGGTAACGGCTTCGCCGGCGATGTTCTGCAGCTCGATCGCCACGTGCTCGAGCACGTGGCCGAGCCAGGTGCCCTCGCCCTCGCGCATGCGGCGGAAGAAGCCGCCGGGCTCGCGATACGAGCAACCGTGCTCGGCGAGCCCCGGGAGCGCAGCGGCGAGCGCCTCGATGAAGCCGTCGCCCAAGCGGCCGGTGGGCCAGGCCTCGAGCTCAGCGAGCTCGAGCTCGAGGCGGATGACGGGGAAGCGCGCGTACAGGGACGGGCCGACGTAGACGGATCGATCGAGGATGCGCATGGGTGTTGCTCGGAGTCGTAATAGTTGTTCAAGGCAACCTATCCAGGCGGGGTCAGATCATGGAGTTTGGGTCACTCCTTCGACTTTCTCAACGCGTCGGCGCCGGCGGCCCTGGTATGCAGGTTGAAGGTGGCGCCGGCGACCAGGATGTGAAGCTTCAGCCCCAGCACGCAGGCCGGCTGCCCTTCCTCGACGCTGTCGATCGAGGAATAGCTGCAGTCTGCGGCATCGACGATGGTGACCCCCCCGCTACCCTCGACCTCGACGGTCTCATCGGGGCCGATGACGGCGGCGGTGTCCTCGTCGAGGCCGATACCGACGGCAAAGGGGTTGTAGGCGAGCGCGGTCAGCAGCCGCCCGAGCCGGTCGCGCTGGCGGAAATGCTGATCGATGATGAAACGGTTGGTCAGCCCGAGGCCCGGCGCGAGCCGCACGCTCCCGGCGATCACCGTCGAGCCCTCGTCGCCGGCGGCAATCATGTGCTCGGACAGGATGCTGGCGCCGGCGCTGGTGCCGCCGACGGTCACGCCGCGGGCGTTGGCCGTGCGAATGAGCTTGGCAACGGGCGTGCCGCCGAGCAGCGTAGTCAGGCGCAGCTGATTGCCGCCGGTGAAGAATACCCCGCTGGCCTCGGCGAGGCGCTCGAGCCTGCCGGGCTCGCAGGCATCGCGGCGCGTATCGAAGTCCATGACGGTGACGCGGGCGGCGCCGATGTCGCTGAAGACCTGCTCGTAGCGCGGGCCGGTCTCATGCATGCGGCTCGCGGTCGGTATGACGACGATGTCCGCGCTCGCGCCGCCCGCGGCGCTGACGAAGCGCTCGAGGATGCGGCGATCGTTCTCCTTGTTCTCCGCGCCACCGATCGCGATGATCCACCCGCGCCGCTGACCCTGCGGAACTTTGCTGGGCATTCGCTCCCTCACTCCTTATATAGGCTGTCCCGGGCGCGAAGGTACCACGCCCGCACCGGGGTCGGGAGGCTCGGGCTCGAGGCTTGTGACCGCGCGCCCAGAATGGCGGCCAGTCCCGGCAGGATCCCGGGCAGCGGCTTGCATTCCCCCGGCACCGGGACGACACTGCGCGCGCCCGGCTCACCGCCGGCGCTTCGGTCCCAAGCCACACACCTAAGTCAGGGAGTCGCAATGATTGGAAAACTGACGCTGAGCTCCGCCGCGCTGTTACTGGTCGCCACGGCGGCGTTGGCATCTCCGCCGGTCGAGGACGTCAGCGGCAAGAGGCACCCGAACCTCGCCGCCGCCCAGCGCCTTTCGCGGGATGCATGGGAGAAGATCACCGCCGCCCAGAGGGCGAACGAGTGGGACATGGATGGTCACGCGGCCAAGGCCAAGGAGCTGCTCGATCAGGTCAACAACGAGCTGAAGCTGGCCGCCGAGGCCGCCAACAAGAACCGCAAGTAGGATTCGCTCGGCTGCCGAGCGCAAACGGACGAGCCCGGCTCCTGCCGGGCTCGTTTTTTTTGGTATAGCGGCAAGCAGCCGCGGGCCTGATCTCAACGCAGCAGCTGCCGCACCCCTTCGAGCAGCCGCCCGATCTCCGCGGCGGTCGTATATGCCGCGCAGCCGGCGCGCACCAGGCCGTCGTGCTCGTGACCGAGCAGCCGCACCGCCGTGCTGGCGTAGAAATCCCCGTGCGATACGAACACGCCGCGTGCCGCGAGCGCGGCGGCGACCGCGGCGCTGCTGTGTCCCGCCACCGAGAACGACAGGGTAGCGGTGCGGGGCGTGCCGGGCGGCGGACCGTAGACCTTGACTCCCGCGGTCTGCTCGAGCCCGTTCCATAGCTGCCGCAGCAGCTCGTCGCCGCGCTCGTGCAGCGCCTGCGACACGTGCGCGAGCCGCTCGCGGCGCGGCAGGCGCTCGCCGGCGAGCGAGGCCAGGAAGTCGATCGCCGCCGCGGCGCCGACAATCCCCTCGTGGTTGAGCGTGCCGGTCTCGAGAAGCTCGGGCGGCTGGTCCGAAGCCGGCGCGAGCTTCGGGGGGTCGAGCGCGGCGAGCAGCTCGCGCCGGCCCCACAGCACCCCGACGTGCGGACCGTAGAACTTGTAGGCCGAGCAGGCGAAGAAGTCGCAGTTCCACGCGCGCACGTCCGGCAGCTGGTGGCTCGCGTAGTGCACGCCGTCGATGAACACGCGTGCGCCGGCCGCGTGCGCGCGCGCGGTGAGCTGCGCCACGTCGTTGATGGTGCCGAGCGCGTTCGAGGCGGCGCCGAGCGCAAGCAGGCGCACTCCCGGGGTGAGCTTGGCCGCCGCGTCCGCCTCGTCGAGCCGCCCGTCCTCGCGCCGCATGCGGATCGCGCGGATCTCGACGCCGCGCTCGCGCGCCAGCGCGCGCCAGGTGTCGGAATTCGCGTGATGATCGAGCTCGGTGACCACCACGACGTCGCCGGCCCGCCAGCCGCGCCCCAGCGCGCGCCCGAGATGGAAGGTGAGGGTCGTCATGTTGGCGCCGAACACGATCTCGTCGGCCGCGCCGCCCAGATAGTCCGCCAGCGCCGCGCGCGCGGCGGCGAGCGCCGAGTCGGTCTCGCGGCTCGAGGGAAAATCCCAGTGGGTGTTGGCGTTGTGGTTGAGGAGATAATCGGTCATCGCGGAGGCGACCGCGCGCGGCACCTGGGTGCCTCCCGGGCCGTCGAAATAGGCGACCGGAAAGCCGTTGTGGGTGCGCTCGAGGGCGGGAAAGTGGCTGCGGATCTGTTCGACGCCGGCGACGCTGCTCATGGAAGCCTCCCGCCGTCACTATAGCGCGCCCGGCGCCCCGACTGCCCGATCGGGCTTGACCTGCCGGTATCGATCGGCTCTATTGCCGCTTCAATTTCTCAGCTCCCCTGGGGGTCGGATGCGGAAGGCCTGGCGGATTGCAGGTTGGACGGCGCTC
>DASPOP010000241.1:0-2457 GCA_035625955.1 Steroidobacteraceae bacterium
GAGCACGCTCCCGGGGTAGAAGCGCGCGAGCTCCGGAGTCTGCTCGGGCCAGCCGAGCGTCGAGAACGGCCACAGGGCGGATGAGAACCAGGTATCGAGCACATCCTCGTCCTGGCGCAGCGGCACGCGCGCATCGAGCCCGTGGCGCGTGCGCACCTCGGCCTCGTCGCGGCCGACGTATACGTTGCCGGCGCCGTCGTACCACGCCGGGATGCGGTGGCCCCACCACAGCTGCCGGCTCACGCACCAGTCCTTGATGTTGCGCATCCACTCGAAATAGGTGCGCGCCCAGTTCTCCGGCACGAAGCGGGTACGTCCGTCCTCGACCGCGGCGATGGCCGGGGCAGCGAGCGGCGCGATCTTCACGTACCACTGATCGGTGAGCCAGGGCTCGAGCACCGCGCCGCTGCGGTCGCCGCGCGGGATCACGAGCCGGTGCTTCTCGACGCCTTTGACGAGCCCGGCGGTCTCGAGCTCCGCCACGACACGCTTGCGCGCCTCGAAGCGGTCGAGCCCGCGGAAGCGCTCCGGCACCGCCTCGTTGAGGGCGGCGCGCTCGGTGAAGATGTTGATGAGCGGCAGGCCGTGCCGCTGACCGACCTCGTAGTCGTTGAAGTCGTGCGCGGGCGTGATCTTCACGCAGCCCGAGCCGAAGTTCGGATCGACGTAGAAGTCGGCGATCATCGGAATGGAGCGCCCGGCGAGCGGCAGCAGCACATTGCGGCCGACCAGGTGCCGATAGCGCTCGTCGTCGGGGTGCACTGCGACCGCGGCGTCTCCCAGCATGGTCTCCGGGCGCGTGGTCGCGACCACCACGTGGCCGCTGCCGTCCTCGAGCGGGTAACGCAGATGCCAAAGCTCGCCTTGCTCCTCCTCCTTTTGCACCTCGAGGTCGGAGAGCGCCGTGAGCAGCACCGGGTCCCAGTTGACCAGGCGCTTGCCGCGGTAGATGAGGCCTTCCTCGTGCAGCCGCACGAACACCTCGACGACCGCGCGTGAGAGGCCCGGATCCATGGTGAAGCGATCGCGCGACCAGTCGACCGAGTCGCCGAGGCGGCGCATCTGCTCGGTGATCGTGCCGCCGGATTGCTCGCGCCACTGCCAAACGCGCTCGATGAACGCCTCGCGCCCGAGGTCGGTGCGCCGGCTCCCTTCCGCGTTGAGCTGCCGCTCCACCACCATCTGGGTGGCGATGCCCGCGTGGTCGGTGCCCGGTTGCCAGAGCGCGTCCTCGCCGCGCATGCGGTGATAGCGCATCAGCGCATCCATCAGCGTGTGCTGGAACGCATGCCCCATGTGCAGCGTTCCGGTCACGTTGGGCGGCGGAATCATGATGCAGTAGGGCGCACCGCGCCCGCGCGGTGCGAACCAGCCGTGGGACTCCCACCGCTCGTAGATGCGCCGCTCGATGTCCTGCGGCGCGTACACCTTGTCCATGGAATGCAACGAAGACCGGGAAAAGTCCGGCGATTATAGCTGTAGCGGCCGCGGCCGTTGGCCGCGCGCAGGAAGCGCGGCGCCGCGCCCGGCGGCAGGCTCAGCGCCTCGCGGGGAGCGTCAGCGCTCGGCGCGCCGGATGAGGAAATCTGCGAGCAGCGGCGTTGGCCTTCCGGTGCTGCCCTTGGCAGCACCGCCCTGGTAGGCGGTGCCGGCGACGTCCAGATGCGCCCAGGGCATCCCCTGCGTGAACTTGCCGAGGAAGGTCGCCGCCGTGATCGCGCCGCCGTCGCGGCCGCCGACGTTGGCGAAGTCGGCGAAGTTGCTCTTGAGCTGGTCGAAGTATTCCTCGGTGAGCGGCAGCTGCCAGCAGCGGTCCTCGGCGCGCACCCCGGCGTCCAGCAGCTGCTTGACGAGCGCTTCGTCGTTGCCCATGAGGCCGGAGTGGTGATGGCCGAGCGCCACCACGCACGCGCCCGTAAGAGTGGCGATGTCGACCACCGCGGCCGGGCGGAAACGCCGCGCATAGTGCAGCGCGTCGCACAGGATCAACCGCCCCTCGGCGTCGGTGTTGAGGATCTCGACCGTCTGGCCCGAGGCGCTGGTGGCGATGTCGCCGGGTTTTACCGCCTTGCCGTCCGGCATGTTCTCCACCGCCGCGATCAGGCCGACGACGTGCAGCGGCAGCCGCAACTCCGCCGCCAGCGTCAGGCAGGCGATCACCGCGGCGGCACCGCTCATGTCGAACTTCATCTCGTCCATGCCCGGCGGATCCTTGAGCGAGATGCCGCCGGTGTCGAAGGTCACGCCCTTGCCGACCAGCACCACCGGCGCCGGCGCCGACTTGCCGCCGCGGTACTCGAGCACGATGAAGCGCGGCGGCTGACGGCTGCCCTGCGAGACGGCGAGCAGGCAGCCCATCTTCTCGCGGCGGATCGCCGCCTCGTCGAGCACCCTGGCGGTGAGCGACTTCTGCCGTCTGGCGAGCGCGCGCGCCTCCTCGGCGAGAAAGGTCGGGGT
>DASPOP010000242.1:0-17609 GCA_035625955.1 Steroidobacteraceae bacterium
GCATCTGGTCACGAGCGGTCCCTACCGGATCTCGCGCAATCCCATGTACCTGGGTGTCGATCTGATACTCGCCGGCTGGTGCACGCTGTGGAGCTCGCGCACGTTGATCATCTACACGGCGCTGGTCATGATTGGTTTTCATCTGCGCGTCCTGCTGGTCGAGGAGCCCTGGGCGCGCCGCAGATTTGGCGCGGAGTGGGACGCCTACCGGGCGCGGGTGCCGCGGTGGCTCATATCCCGGAGGTTGTGATGAGCTCACCGCAGGGCGATCCCTTGGATGGCACGCTCCGATCGAGCCGCGCCGCTTTCGCCGCCGCGCTCATCGGGATCGGTATCCTGGGATTGATTTACGGCAATGCCTGCGAGATCTGGGAGTCGATTCCGAAGCGCCTGCCCGGGCGGCCGCTCGTCGTCTGTCTCTGCTCGCTCGTGACGCTCGCGGGCGGCGTCGGGCTGCTGCTGCGTTCGGCCGTGGCCGTCTCCTGCCGCGTCGTGCTTGCCTTGTTGCTGCTGTGGCTGGTGCTGCTCAAGCTTCCGCCACTCCTGCGGGCTCCTCAGGTCACGGTGAGCTGGGAGTCGTTCGCCGAGACCGCCGCGCTCTCCGCCGGTGCCTGGTGCCTGTTCGCCGCTCGCGCGGGCACGTGGGCGAAACGCCACCTCGGCTTCGCCGTGGGCCCGGGCGGCATCACCGCCGGCCGGTTGCTGCTGATCGCGGCCTTGCCCATGATCGGTGTGAGTCATTTTGTGTATCACGACCTGACCGCGAGCCTCGTGCCGAAATGGCTGGGCTTCCCGCTCGGCTGGACTTACCTCACCGGTGCCGCGAGTATCGCGGCCGCGGCGGGCATGCTGTTCGCTGTCGTTGCGCGACTGGCGGTGAGCCTCGAGGCCGCGATGCTCTGGATCTTCACCCTGCTCGTCTGGGTGCCGCGCGTCGCCGCCGGCCCCCGCGACCAGGGGAATTGGTCGGAGATCCTCATTTCCGCCGCAATCGCCAGCGGCGCCTGGCTCGTGGCCGATACCTATCGCGGCGTGCCCTGGCTCGCCGCTGGCAGAGCCGCGCGCGCGGTAAGCTACGTCTGAAGACGGGCGCACAGGGGGGTCAGACCAGGTGATGCTATTCGCTCCAAGAACTCCGGCACTTCGCAGGTGGCGCCTCTGGTTCGGGGCGCTGCTGATTGCGGAGATCGGCTGGTTCGCGCTGACGCGCCCGCCGTTTCACGGCCACTTCAGGTCGCTGCTGCTGCTGGCGCTGATTCCGCTCGCGGTAATCGGCTACGTTTATCTGCTGGCGGCGGTTGCGGCGTACCTCGACAGCCGCAACTGGGATTATCAGATGCGCCAGGTGATCGTCATCATGCTGGGCCTCAGCGTCGGGTTCTTCGTATCCGTGTTGTCGACCCTCACGACGGCGCAGCTCGAGGCGAGCGCGGCTGAATGCCCGCAGGCCGGATGCGACGACTCTGCCGACGAGCCCGACCACTAGCGGAGACAGCTCCATGGCTAAAGCATATTGGATCGCCGCGTACCGCTCGGTGCGCGATCCGCAGGCGCTCGCCGCCTACGCCAGGCTGGCGCTCCCGGCGCTCGAGGCGGCCGGCGGCCGTTTCCTGGCGCGCGGCATGCCGGCGCGCGTCTACGAGGGCGGGCTCGAGCAGCGCACCGTGCTCATCGAGTTCGAGAGCGTCGCGCAGGCCATCGCCGCGCACGACAGCGCGGCTTACAGGGAAGCGCTGCGTGCGCTCGGGAACGCCGCCGATCGTGACATGCGCATCGTCGAAGGCGTCGGATAGCTCGGTCGCGGTTCCGGGCGGGAGTGTCTTCGTCCGCCGCTGGAACACGGGCCTGAGCGAGCGCCCGCCGATCATCCTGCTGCACGATTCGCTCGGGTCGGTCGAGCAATGGCGGGATTTTCCACAGGCTCTGGCGGACGCCACGGGCACGGAGGCGATCGCCTACGATCGCCTCGGCTTCGGGAAATCGACGCCGCGCGCGGCGCGGCCTTCGGTGGACTTCGTGACGGATGAGGCCGCCACGTTCTTTCCTGCGCTCGCGCGTGCCCTCGGCCTCACGCGCTTCGTGCTCTTTGGCCACAGCGTAGGCGGCGCGATGGCGCTCGCGATCGCCGCCTCGGAGCCTGCGGCGTGCGGCGCGGTGATCACGGAAGCCGCGCAGGCATTCGTCGAGCCGCGCACTCTGGCCGGGATCCGCGCCGCCAGCGCGGAGTTCGAGCGCCCCGGGCAGTTCGCCAAGCTCACCCGCTGGCATGGCGGCAAGGCGGGCTGGGTTCTGGACGCGTGGGCCGGGGTCTGGCTGTCGCCCGGGTTCCGCTGGTGGAGCCTCGATGAGGAGCTTCCGCTGGTTCGCTCTCCGGTGCTCGCGATTCACGGCGACCAGGATGAGTATGGATCGGTGCAGTTTCCGCGCCGCATTACCGGCAAGGCCGGCGGCCCGTCGGAGCTCGCGATCCTCGAAGGTTGCGGCCATGTGCCGCACCGCGAGCGCCGCGAGGAGGTGCTGCGCCTCACCGCATCGTTCCTCGAGCGCTCGAGGCGGGACCGCCATGTCTGAGTGGCGGCTGACTCCCCCGCAGGGCAGCGACGATCGGGCCTGGCTTCACCTGCGGATCGCCCTCTGGCCGGAGGGCTCGGAGGCCGAGCATCTCTCAGGGATGGCCGACACACTTGCGCGCGGCCACCACGTCCGTCTGGCGGTGACCACCGCGGGCTCCGCGGTCGGATTGGTGGAAGCCTCGAAACGCGTCGACTACGTCAACGGCACGACGAGCTCGCCGGTGGCTTTCCTCGAGGGCCTGTACGTCGAGCCGGGATGGCGCCGACGGGGCGTGGCCCGCGCGCTGGTCGAATCGGTGGTGGCCTGGGCGCTGCAGCAGGACTTGAGCGAGCTCGCGTCCGATTCGCTCACCGGCAATGCCGCAGCGCACGCGGCTCACCGCGCGCTCGGGTTTGAGGAAACCGAGCGTGTGGTTTACTTTCGTCGGCCGCTGCGCCGAACACCATGACCATCGCCAGGCCTCTGGCCGAGGTGACCCGACATGATGCTCATTCCTCTCACCGATGCTTCCCGCCGCCCGATGGATTTTCCGGCCGTCACGGCGGCGATCATCGGCGTGAACGTGCTGATGTTCATCCTCGAGCTGCTCGGGGGCGACGACTTCGTGATGCACTGGTCGGTCATACCGGCCGACATCGTCGCCGGCCGTCACTGGATCAACATCCTCACCGGCATGTTCATGCACGCCAGCTGGTCGCATATCATCGGCAACATGGTGTTTCTCTGGGCGTTCGGCCCCGGGGTCGAGGACCTCATGGGGCGCCGCCGCTACCTCGTCTTCTATCTCGTCGGCGGTCTGGTGGCCGAGCTCGCGCAACTGATCGCGGCGCCGGAGTCCAGCGTGCCGAATCTCGGCGCGAGCGGCGCGATCGCGGCGGTGATGGGCGCATTCCTCGTGACCTATCCGCAGGACCAGATCCGCTCGCTGCTCGTGATCCTCGTGTTCGTGCACGTCACCTACATCCCGGCGGCGCTGCTCATCGGCGTGTGGGGCCTGCTGCAGCTCCTGAGTCTCGGCGCCGTCGTGCAGCATCCGCAGACCGGTGGCGTGGCCTATGCGGCGCATGTCGGCGGCTTCATCTACGGCGCCGTCGTCGCGCGGCTCTTCCTCCTGCGCTCGCAGGGACGAGCGCCCGCGTAGCCCCGGAGATCGCGAACATGGCTCGCCAATCCGCATCGGCCGCCCCGGCACCGCCGCCCTTCCGGGAGATCCTGGCGGACGCGGTCAGGTACTGGGAACCCCGGCGCCTCGGCTACAACGCGCTGCTCGCGGCGATCTTCCTCGGCTGGGTGGTGTTCACGTGGCCGCATTTCCGCGCTGCCTTCACCCTGGGCGCCCTCGCCGCGCTCGCAGTGCTGGCGCTGCTCGCGAATCTCTGCTACTGCGCGGCTTACCTCATCGACATTCCGCTGCAATACTCGCCGCTGCGCGCACTCTGGCGAGCGCGGCGCCGGGTGCTGTGGCTGCTGGGGGCGCTGTTTGCCGCGGCGCTCACCTGGTACTGGATCGCGGACGAGATCTACCCGTTCGTTTAGGAGGCGCGGGTGCCATACCAGCTGAACATCGAGCAGAAGCCGGGATACCTGCAGGTAACGGTCACGGGACGCAACTCGACTGACACCGTGGCGCGCTACATGCAGGAAGTCATGCAGGAAGTCGCAACGCGGCGCTGCCCCCGGGTGCTGATCGTGGAGAATCTCGAGGGCCCGCGCCTCGGCACGATGGAGGTTTTCACCATGGTGACCGCGGGCAGCAAGCGCTATCACGGCCAGCTCGAAGCGCTCGCCTTCGTCGATCTCAATGCCGAAGGCGGCGTGATGCGCTTCGCCGAGGATGTCGCGGTCAACCGCGGGATTCCGGTGCGAGTGTTCCGCACCCTCGACGGCGCGGAGAAGTGGCTGCTCGCGCACTCGCACGGCGCCGGCCCGAATGCCGACTCCCCGACTCAGAAGCCCTGACCCTTCAGATCCCGCGCGCGAACAGCAGCCACGCAAGCAGCGCCGCATTCTTCTGGTCGGCGCCCCACGGCGCGCCGGCCGCGCGCCCGAGCCGCGCCACCGACGCCGCGAGCTCCGGCGATGTCCGCCGTAGCGCCCGCACGGCCTCGGCGGAAAGATCGCGCTGGCGGATGCGCGCCAGCGGCAGTCTGAGCGCCGCGCACGCACCTGCCAGCGCCTCGCGGAAGTGATTGCCGTCGGCGGTGTGAATCAGCGCATGCGAGGCGAGGATCGCCTCGAGCGCACCCGGGTCGCGCCCGGAGGAATCGAGGATGCCGGCGGCGATGGGCTCGATGCCCCCGGCGCGCGCGGTCTCGACCAGAGCACCCACCCCCGAGACCGCGAGGGCGGCCGCCGACTCCCTGAACACGGCGAGCCGCGCGCCCGCCTCGGCGAGCGGCAGTGTCTCGATCGCGTGGTAGGGCTGTTTCGCGCCAGGCAGCTTCCCATCCGCGAGCTCGAGACGCTCGCGTGCCAGCAGTAAGGGCTTGCGCACAGTGCCGCCGAGCGCGACGACCGCGGCCCACCCCGAGTGCGGTGCAAACCCGAGTACGCAAGCTCCGCGCGGGCGCTTCACGGCGGCTGCGGCGTCCCGGAAACCTAGGCCACTTCCGCCTTGAGCGGGCGGCTCATGAGCTCGCGCACCGCGTCCCTGGCCGGCAGGCGCTCGTACAGCACCCGGTACACCATGTCGCACAGCGGCATCTCGACGCCGGCGCGCGCGGCGACCGCGCGGATCGCGCGTGCTCCGGTGTAGCCTTCGACCGACTGGCCGATCTCAGCGAGCGCGGCCTCGGGAGTCGCGCCTGCGGCGAGCAACAGACCGAAGCGCCGGTTACGGGACTGATCGTCGGTGCAGGTGAGCACCAGGTCGCCGAGTCCGGCGAGTCCCATGAAAGTATGCGCTTCGGCACCGAGCGCGACCCCCAGACGCGTCATTTCCTTCAGGCCGCGCGTGATGAGCGCGACGCGCGTGTTGGCGCCGAAGCCGAGCCCGTCGGAGAGCCCGGCCCCGACCGCGAGCGCATTCTTCACCGCGCCGCCGATCTCGACTCCGATGATGTCGGTAGAGGTGTAGGCGCGGAAGTTCGCCGAGGAGAGCTCGGTGGCGAGCGCCTCGGCGTACGCAGCGTCGGGCGAGGCGATGGTCATCGCCGTCGGCAGCCCCGCGCCGACCTCGCGCGCGAAGGTGGGACCGGAGAGCACCGCGATGCGCCGCTCGGGACCTAAGACCTCGCGGGCCACCTGGTGCGGCAGCAGACCGCTCGCGAGCTCGAATCCCTTGGTCGCCCACGCCACGTGCATCTGCGGCTCGAGCATCGCAGCGAGAGCGCCCAGGACTGCGCGAAAGGCGGGACTCGGCACCACGATGAGCACGTCGCGGGCCCGGGCGAGCGCGGCCCGCAGGTCGGGCTCGACCTCGAGGGCATCGGGAAACGGCACGCTCGGCAGATAGCGCTCGTTGCGCCGCGTGCGCGCCATGGCCGCGAGGCGCTCGCCGTCGCGCCCCCAGAGCCGCACGGCGCGCCCGCCGCGCGCGAACTGGATCGCGAGCGCCGTGCCCCAGGAGCCCGCGCCGAGCACCGCGACCGGACTGTGCGGTGCGCGTGCCGTCATGGGTGGGGGTCCGGCCGCCCTCAGTTGGTCTGCGGCGGCGCGGACTGCTGCTGCTGCCCGAGATTCGCCGCATACAGGGCATCGAAATTCACCGGCGGCAGCAGGAACTGCGGGAAGCCGCCCTGGCTCACGAGCTGCGAGACGACGCTGCGCGCGTACGGAAACAGCACCGCGGGACAGACGGTGCTGACCGCGCGCTTCATGTCCGCCTCGCCGAGGTTGCGGATCACGAACAGGCCCGCCTGCTTCACCTCGACCAGGAACACCGTGACGTCGTTCTGCTTGGCGGACACGGTCACCGTGAGCACCACCTCGCGCAGGTCGGGCGACAGCAGCGCCGTGCCGGTCTGCAGGTCGAGATTCACCTGCGGGTTCCAGGCGCCGTCGACGCGCGGGCCGTTGGGCGCCTCGTAGGAGCAGTCCTTGAGGTACACGGTCTGGAGCGCGAGCGCCGGGGCGTCCGCGGGCAGATCATTGGCGCTCGGCGCGCCGGCAGTCTCATTCACCATTTCAGGCTCCGTTTTTCAATAAAAGATCGAGGCGCCCCGCGGCATCGAGCGCCCGCAGCTCATCGCATCCGCCCACCGCCTTGCCGCCGATGAAGACCTGCGGGACGGTGTCGCCGCCGCCGCGCGCCTCCATTTCGGCGCGCGCTCCGGGAATCATATCCACGTCGATCTCGGTGAAGGCGACGCCCTTCGACTCGAGCAGCGCGCGCGCCCGCCGGCAGTACCCACACCAGTCAGAGGCATACATCTCGACCTGCGGCGTGCGCATCCCGAGCCTCAGGCCCGCGACAGCGGCAGGTTGTCCGCGCGCCACGCGGCGAGTCCGCCGCGCAGCGTGAAGGCCCGGGTGAAGCCCTGCGCCGCGAGCTGGCGCACCGCCGCGCCGCTCAGGGAGCCGGTGTCGTCGTAGACCACGACGGTCTTCTCCCTGTGCTTCTTCAGCGTGTCGCCGGCGCTGAGCAGCGCATCGCCCGACATCTGCCGCGCCCCGGCGAGGTGCCCGGCCTGATACTGGTCCGCGGGCCTCAGGTCGAGCAGCAGCGCTCCCTGGTTCATGAGGCGGATCAGCTCCTGCGGCGAGACCGAAAATTGGCTTTCCGCGCGCGCCCGCATCTCGTATACAACTATCAGCGCCACCGCGACGGCGGTGCCGGTACCTAACCAGGGATGATGGCTGAGGAATTCGAGCAGGCGATCCATGAGGCTAAGACACGGATTGGGGGCCAAAAAGGCCGCGCATTATAGCGTCGCCCTCGCGGCCGTGCTCGCCGCGGCGCTGGCGGCGGCCGCCGGCCCGAAGCCTGAGAAACCCGAGGCGGACGCCAGGAAGGCCGAGGCGGAGCTCTCGGCCGTCAGGTCCGAGATCGAGCGCGTCACGCGCCAGGTGAGCGACGCCCAGGTGGAGCGCGACCGCCTCACCCGGGACCTGAAGAGCGCCGAGCTCTCGGTGGGCCACGCGCGAGCGGCCTTGAACGACCTGAAGCACCAGCGGGCCGAGCACGCCGCCCGCCGCACGGCGCTCGCCACCGAGCAGCGCGAGCGCGAGGCGCAGCTCGACAAGAATCGCGCCGAGCTCGCCGGGCAGATCCGCGCCGCCTACACCATCGGCCGCCAGGAGCCCCTGAAGCTGCTCCTCAACCAGCAGGATCCGGCGCTCGCCGGGCGCATGTTCGTCTACTACGGCTACTTCGGCCGCGCGCGCGCCGGACAGATCAAGCTCATCGAGGGCGACGTGCAGCGCCTCGCCGAGGTTGCCGCCGAGCTCGATGCCGAGGATGCCGAGCTCGCCCGGGTCGAGCAGCAGCAGCGCGCCGAGCTCAACCAGCTCGAGCACGCCCGTCAGCAGCGCTCGACCGTGCTCGCCGGGCTCGAGGCCGAGTCGCGCACGCGCGCGCAGAACCTCGAGCGGCTGCGCGCGCAGCAGGCCGGACTCGAGCAGCTCCTGAAGGAGCTGCGGGCGGCGATGGCGCGCTTTCCGCTCGAGACCAACGAGGCCTTCGCACGCCTGCGCGGCAAGCTCGCCTGGCCGGTGAGCGGACAGCTGGTGGCGCGCTTCGGCGATGCGCGCGCCGGCGGCGTGCGCTGGGACGGGGTGCTGGTCGCGACCGAGCGGGGCTCGCCGGTGAAGGCCGTGTGCGGCGGCCGGGTGATCTATGCCGACTGGCTCCCGGGCCTAGGGCTCCTGGCCATCGTCGACCACGGTGACGGGTACCTGAGCCTCTACGGACACAACGAGCGGCTCTACAAGGGCGCGGGCGAGAACGTCGCCGCCGGGGAGACCATCGCCGCCGCCGGCGACAGCGGCGGCACCGGGCGCACCGAGCTCTATTTCGAGATCCGCAAGGGCGGCAGGCCCGTGGACCCCCGCCCCTGGTTCAAGGCCGCGGACCCCTGAAAAAGCCCTGATCCGGCCGCCGGCGGACCCCGCCCCGCCGGGTCCCGGGGCCCGCCCGCCAACTCCTGAGGACTGTGACCACCGTCAATCTTTTGCGCTCTGCGCCGCGGCCTCCGCGGCCCATTTGCCAACTCGCGCAAGGATCGCGGACGACATAAGCGCAATCGTGTCGTTCGGCTCCGACACAACCCACGTGGCAACCGACCGCGACCCATGAGCGCGCCTCCAGTGAGCGACCGGCAAGCCGAGCACTCCGTTGCCCGGTACGAGCCCTATTTCCGCCTGGTGCGGTCGCTCCTGCCGCGCGCTTCGAGCCTCGCTGTTTTCTCCATCGCCGGGGAACTCATCTGGTCCTCGGAGACCATGACCGGCCCCGACCTCATGAATGTGGTGGAGGACGCGCTGATCGCGGCGCGCTCGAGCGAGGGCGGCGCGGGGCAGCTGCGCACCCTCGCCGGCAACCTGCCGGTCTACCTGTGCTCGCTGCGCGACGAGGCCGGCGGGCTGCTGGCGATCGTCGCGGTGGTGTGTCGCCCGAACGAGGGCGGCGACCGCAAGCACCAGGACTTCTCGTTCGCCAACTCGCTGCTTACGCCGGCGCTCGAGTGTCTGCGGCGCGAGTTCATCGCCCAGGCCAACATCGAGGAGCTGAAAGGCACGCTCGCCGCGCTCAACCGCGATCTCGAGCTGGTGCTGTCGCACGGCGCGGCGGATGCCCCCGCGCCCGACGGCGCCAACGATCTGCAGCTGCTGCTGCAGCAGACCATCGAGCACCTGCGCGCGACCACCGGGGCGCTGCTCGTTCCGGAGAAGAACCTGACGCTGCTGCGCTCGGCCGGCGACGGCACGCCCGATGCGCGTTTCATGATGAAGGCGCACAGGAAGCTCATGACGCTCGCGCATGCGCAGACCGGGCCGCTGATCGTCAACGACATCGAGGTCTCGCTCGCCGACACCTATCCCTACCGCGTGCTCGCCTGCGCGCTGCGCTCGCGCGCCGGGCGGTGTATCGGCATGCTGGCGCTGCTGCGCGATGAGAGCCTGGAGCACTTCAGCCAGCGCGACGCGCACCTCGCGCACATCATCGCCCGCAAGGCGCTCGACATCGTCGAGTCGAGCTACGACGCCCTGAGCGGCCTCTACACCCGGCCCGCCTTCGAGCGGCGCCTCGCCGCGGTCGTGACCGACGGTAAGAGCAGCCAGCAGTGGAGCGCGCTCTACATCGACGTCGACCAGCTGCACGCCATCAACGAGAAGGCCGGCATGCACGTCGGCGACTCGGTGCTCGGGCAGCTCGGGGAGCTGTTCCGCAAGCGCCTGCCGCCCGGAGCCTTCGGCGCGCGCATCTCCGGCGACCGCTTCACGGTGCTGCTGCCGGCCTCGGTCGAGGATGCGGAGAAATTCGCCCAGGCGCTGCGCGCCGGGGCGGAGCAGCTGGTGCCGGGTCCCGGGGAGTCGCGTCCGCCGGTCTCGATCAGCGTCGGAGTGGCGCTGCTCGACCCCGAGGGCGGCGAGCTCGGGCACGTGCTCGCGGCCGCCGAGAGCGCCTGCAAGGCCGCCAAGGACCGCGGCCGCAACCGCGTCGAGGTCTACCAGGCGAGCGACACCTCGATCGTGCGCCGCTTCGCCGACATCTCGGTCGCCGCGCAGCTGCGCGATGCCATCGACAACGACCGCATGCGGCTCGACGCGCAGCTCATCCTGCCGTTCTCGGCCGCCGAGAGCGCGCGGCCGCACTACGAGCTGCTGCTGCGCATGGTCAACGACGACGGGCTCACCATGGGCCCCGACAGCTTCCTCGCCGCCGCCGCGCGTTACCAGCTGATGCCGGTCATCGACCGCTGGGTGGTCAACCACGTGATCGAGGCCCTTAAGCCCCGCGCCGGAGTGCTCGAGGGCAAGGCGCTCGGCTTCACCATCAATTTCTCCGGCCAATCGCTCGATGACGACGGCTTCGCCGACTTCCTCATCAAGTCGGTCGGCGAGAGCGGACTCGATCCGGACCTGTTCTGCTTCGAGCTCACCGAGAACGCCACGGTCGCGCACCTGCCGCGCGCCGAGGAGCTGATGCGGCGCCTGCGCAAGCTCGGCTGCGGCGTGGCGCTCGATGATTTCGGCACCGGGCTCTCGTCGTTGTCGTGCATCCGGCAGCTGCCGATCACCATGCTCAAGATCGACGGCAGCTTCGTCCGCGACGTCGTCACCGACAAGCGCGCCGAGTCCATGGTGCGCGCCATCGCCGAGCTCGCCCGCAGCATGTCGATCATCACGGTGGCCGAGTACTGCGAGACCGAGGCCATCAGCAATCACGTGGCCGGGCTCGGCGTCGACTATGGCCAGGGTTTTGCGATCGGCAAGCCGATCCCGCTCGCGGAGCTGCTGAACGAGCTGCCGCTGCCGAGCGATGTGCACGGGGAGCAACGGGGACCGAACGACATCATGTGGTACGCAGGAGCGACGCCGTGAAGGGATTTTCGAGCACATGTCCAGCCGTTCACGAACACTGATCGCGCTGACCGCCGGAGCCATCTTCGGCTTCTGCGGCGCGCTCACCAGCGGCGTCCTCGCCGAGCGCCCGAGCGAGCCCGCGCGTGCCGCCCCGCGCGCCGTACTCCCCTGGGAGGAGGCGAGCCTGTTCGCCGAAGTCTACGAGCGCATCAAGCGCGACTACGTCGAGGAAGTCGACGACCACGTGCTGATGGAGCGCGCGGTGCGCGGCATGGTGACCGCGCTCGATCCGCACTCCGCCTACCTCGACAGCCAGGAGTTCGAGGAGATCCGCCTCTCCACCATGGGCTCCTATCCCGGGATCGGCATCGAAGTCGTCCCGGATGACGGCGCCGTCAGGGTGCTGCATCCGATCGACGGCTCGCCCGCGCAGCGCGCGGGCTTGAAGCGCGGCGACGAGATCGTGAGCATCGACGGGGTCGAGATCGGGGGAGATCTGGCGATTGCCACGGCGCACATGCGCGGGGCCGCCGGGAGCACCGTCCGCCTCACCATCCGCCGCAAGGGGAGCGCGGCCCTTCTCGAATTCACGCTGCGACGCGCGCAGGTCGAGGTGTCGAGCGTGATCGGCGAAACCCTCGAGCCCGGCTACGGCTACATCCGGATCACGAGTTTCACGGAGACCACCCCTGCGGACGTAGGCCACGCCATATTGAGCCTCAAGAGAGACAATAAGCAGGGAATCAAGGGTCTGATACTAGACTTAAGAGACAATCCGGGCGGCGTACTCGAAGCGGGCGTTGCAGTGGCGGATGACTTCCTCGAGCAGGGCGTGATCCTGAGCGCCGACGGACGCACGCCCGAGGCGCGCTTCCGCATGGACGCGACCCACCACGGGGATCTCCTGAACGGTGCGCCTCTGGTCGTGCTCGTGAACGGCGGAACCGCGTCCGCTTCCGAGATCGTTGCAGGGGCGCTCAAGGACCACGGACGGGCGCTGCTCATCGGGCGTAAGACCTATGGCAAGGGCTCGGTGCAGACCGTCATGCCCCTGTCGCACGGCGGGGCGCTGAAGCTCACCACCTCGCGCTACTTCACCCCGTCCGGGGCCTCGATCCAGGGCAAGGGCATCGTTCCCGACATCGTCGAGAGCGGCCCCAGGGACCCGGACGCCGCAGACTCGGGGAGCGGCGAGCCGCTCGCGCTCCGCGACCCCGACGTGCACACCGGCCTCGCAACGCTCAAGAGCCGCGGCGCCCTCGCGGCGCGCGCGGCGGGCGATCCGCACATCGCCCGCGATCTCGTTCCGTGAGCGCCTCGCTCTGAGAAAGGGGCCAGCGGCGCGCGCTGCTATCCTTGCGCGCCATGCTCGGCTGGGCCATCGATCTGGTTCTGCATCTCGACCGTCACCTGGTCGAGCTGCTCTCGGCCTACCACCTGTGGATCTACCCGATCCTGTTCGCGGTGATCTTCGCCGAGACGGGGCTGGTCGTGACTCCTTTCCTGCCGGGTGACTCGCTGCTGTTCGCCGTCGGGGCGCTGGCCGCCGTGGACACGAGCGGCACGCTGACCGCGCCCGTGGCGAGCGCGACGCTCGCGCTGGCGGCGGTGCTCGGCAATACCGTGAATTACAGCATCGGGCGCGCGATCGGGCCGCCGGCCTTCTCGGGCCGCTACCGCCTGCTCAAGGTGGAATACCTGAGGCGCACCGAGGAGTTCTTCCTCCGCCATGGAGGGCTCGCGATCTTCCTTTCGCGCTTCATGCCCATCATCCGCACCTGCGCGCCGTTCGTCGCCGGCATCGGCCGCATGCCCTATGCGCGGTTTCTCGCCTGGAACCTCGCCGGGGGCTGCGCCTGGGTGCTGCTCTTCATCTGGGGCGGATATCTCTTCGGCAACATTCCGCTGGTGAAGCAGCACTTCGGCCTCGTGACGATCGCGATCATCGTCGCCTCGCTCGTGCCGCTCGCGAGTGCGCTCTGGCGGCGTGAGCCCGCAAAGCGCTGAGGGCCGTCAGCCGAAGGCCGGCCGCAGCAGCTGCCACACCGCGCCGAGCAGCCCGCCGACGAGCAGCGTCACGTTCGGGATGACGCTCAGCATGAAGCCGAGATGGCGCTCGCCGGCGGCGCGCACGTAGCCCCTGAAATAGAGCGCCCGCCCGACGATGAACACCAGCCCGAGAAGGGCAGCGAGCCAGGCGTTCACGTACGCGCCGAACAGGACGATCGACGGCACGAAGATCACCAGCTGCTCGAGCGTATTCATCTGCACGCGGAAATAACGCTCGAACACCTCGTGGCCGGTGGTGGCGGGCGCCGGCACGTTGTAGGTGTCCCGCGCGCGGGCGACCGCGAGGCAGAAGAAGAAAAACTCGATCAGTGCCAGGGCGAGAACGATATGGACGTATGGCATGGATTCCCCCGCCGCCCAGCATAGATGCAAAATGCACCCCATGGCCGAAAGAGTTCGTGGCTACGCGCACCGGGTCGATATCGCGGCCGACGCCGGCAAGGTGTGGCGCGCGATCACCGAGCCGCAGAGCCTCTCGCGCTGGTGCTCGCCGGAGGCGGAGCTGCAGCCGCGCCAGGGGGGCCTGTTCCGCGCCCGGGTGGACCGGGTGACCGAGCTCGAAGCGCACATCGATGTGTTCGAGGCGGGCCGGCGCCTGCGGCTCATCTATCTGCCGACCCCCGCCCTGCCGCGCGCCGAGTCGGTGATCACGGATGATCTGATCGTCGAGGCCGTGCCGGAGGGCACGGTCGTGCGGCTGCTCGGCTCCGGAGTGCCGGGCGAGCCCGAATGGGATACGCAGTACTGGCGGCTGCGGACCGCGTGGCTGCAGGCGCTCAACCGGCTCAAGGTGCTGGTGGAGGCGCAGCCCGGAGCGGGAGGGGCACGGTGACCGGGTTCCTGCTGCGGGCGCTGCTCGCCGCCTTCGGGCTCTGGCTCGCGAGCCAATGGGTGCACGGCGTGCGCATCGACGACGCGCCGACGCTGCTGCTGGCGGGCCTGCTCCTCGGCGTGGTGAACGCCGTCGTACGGCCGATCGCCTTCGTTCTCACCCTGCCGCTCACCATCGTGACTCTCGGGCTGTTTCTCCTGGTGCTGAACGCCGCCATGGTGGCGCTGGTCGCCTGGATCCTGCCGGGTTTTCACCTCTACGGGGGCTTCAGGGCCGCGCTGCTCACCTGGATCATCGTCTGGCTCACGGGGTGGCTCGGCTCGGCCCTCATCGGCCATCACGGCTTCGAGCGCTACGATCGCCGCCGCAGCCCCCCGTAACACCCGGCCGAGGAGGTGAGCACCGTGGCATCGAGCGGGGTACTCGCGGCGATCGGCAACACGCCGCTCGTCTCGCTTCGGCGCCTGCCGCCGTCCGGCTCGGCGCGCATCGTGGTGAAGCTCGAATCCGCCAACCCGACCGGCAGCATGAAGGACCGCGTGGCGCGCGCCATGATCGAGCGCGCCGCCGCCGACGGGCGCCTGCGGCCGCGCGACACGGTGGTCGAGTACACCGCCGGCACCACCGGGATCTCGCTGGCGCTGGTATGCGCGGCTCTCGGCTTCAAGGCGCACTTCGTGTTCTCCAACGCCTTCAGTGCCGACAAGCGCAACACCATGCGCGCCTATGGCGCGGAGATCACCGACGTCGAGGCTCCGGGCGGACAGATCACCGGGCAGCTCATCAAGGCGTTGATTGCCAGGGCCGACGAGATCAGCCGCTTACCCGGCCACTGGTACTGCGACCAGCTCAATAACAGGGACGGCGAGGCCGGCTATCACTCCCTCGGCGAGGAGCTCTGGCAGCAGAGCGGCGGCCGCGTCGATGCCTTCGTGCAGGCGGTCGGCACCGCGCACTCGATTCACGGCAGCGCCCATGCGCTGCGCCTGCACAACCCGCGCCTCCAGGTGATCGCGGTCGAGCCGGCCGAATCCGCCGTGCTCTCCGGGCGCGCTGCGGGCGCGCATAACATCGACGGCATAGGGATCGGATTCGTGCCGCCCCTGTGGCGGCGCGCGGAGGTCGACGAGATCCTCCCGGTGCCGACCGCGGAGGCCAAGGCCATGGCGCGCCGCCTCGCGCGCGAGGAGGGCGTGTTCGCCGGCACCTCGACCGGGGCGAACCTGGTGGCGGCGCTCGCCGTGGCGCAGCGCCTGGGCCCCAAAGCCACCGTGGCGACGATCGCGGTGGATTCGGGGCTGCGCTATCTCAGCACCGACGTGTTCCGCGCCTGAAGCCGCGTCAGCGCGCCTGCAGCCTTTCCGCCCAGCGGTACAGCAGATAGATCACCGCCGCGAAGGCGAGTCCGCCCAGCCACTCGGACGCGGTCTCGAAGGAGTCTCCTACCAGGCCGATGGGGAAGGGCTTGCCGGTGAGCGCGACGGCGGCCGTGAAGACCACCGCCAGCACGCTCTCGCCGACGATGAGACCCGAAGCGAGCAGCACGCCGAGCTGCTTCGTCGCCTCGGGCCTCGCGCTCCGGTCGGCGCGCCGGTCGAACACCCAGCCGACGACTGCCCCCACGGTGACCATCAGCGTCGCGAGGGTGGGCAGGTAGATGCCGAGGCCGACGGCAAGCGGCGGCAGGCGCATGGAGCGCGTGGTCTTCGAGAGCGCCCAGTCGATCAGGATGATGCCGGCGCCGATGAGCGCGCCGAGGCCCATCAACTGCCATTTCTCCGGGTCGCTCTGGATCACCGCCTGGCCGAGCGCGGAGATCAGGCCCGCCTGCGGCGCGGCCAGGGCATGGGCGCCCGCCCCCGGGGCGCCCGCGAAGCCGTAAGCCTTGTTGACGAGGTCGAGGACCGGGGGGATCACGACCGCGCTCGCGATGACGCCGATCACCAGCGCCCACTGTTGTTTCGAGGGCGTGGACTCCACCAGCTGGCCGGTCTTGAGATCCTGCAGGTTGTTGTTGGCGATGGCCGCCACGTTGAAAACCACCGCAGTGACGAACAGCGCGTAGGCCACCAGCGCCTTTCCCATCTGCAAAGGCAGCGAGGATTTCACGCTTACGACCAGAAACAGCGCCGTGGTAGCCACCACCAGGATGCCGATGCCCGAGAGCGGGCTGTTGGAGGCGCCGATGAGGCCCGCCATATAGCCGCAAACCGTCGAGACCAGGAAGCCGAGGACCACCACGATGACGATGCCGCCGACCGTGAGCAGCAGGGCATGCTCACCGAGCCCCGCGCCGCTCGCGAAGTTCCACAGCAGCCAGCAGATGGGCAGGATGCACAGCAGCGACACCAGGCCCACCTGGTCCACAGGAATGTCGTGCTCGGTGCGCGCCAGCGTGTCGCCCCGGCCGGCCTTGCGTGCGCGGGACGAGGCGATGGCGCCTTTCAGTCCGCCGATGACCGGCTTCACGAGCTTGATGAGCGTCCAGATGGCAGACACGGCGATGGCACCGGCGCCCACATAACGCACGTAGTGGCTCCAGGTGGCACCGGCGATGGCCGCCGCATCGCCGGCTGCCGGATGCAGGGCGCTGTAGTGCGGCACGCCCCAGCCCCAGCCGATGATGGCGCCCACGGCCATCGCGACACCCACGCTGATGCCCACCAGGTGGCCGATGCCGAAGAGCGCGAAGGAGAGCTGGAAATCGAAGCCGGTGACGGGTGCCTGCGGATCATTGCCCAGGCGGAAGCTGTGGGCCACATCCTGCAGGAACAGCCGCAGCTGCACCAACACCAGGAAGAGGGCGGAAATGAGTGAACCCACCAGCACGGCCTTCAGGCCCTTGCCACTCGATTCCACCGAATCCTTGTCGGCGACATCGCCCGAACCGACCTTGATGACCTCGGCGCAGGCGGTGCCCTCCGGATAGGGCAGATCTGATTGGGTCACCAGCGCGCGGCGCAGGGGGATGGAGTACATGACCCCGAGGATGCCGCCCGTGGCGCAGATGGCGACCGACTCCCAGTAGGGAAAGCCGCTCCACCAGCCGATCATGATGAAGCCGGGCAGCACGAAGATGATCGAGGACAGCGTGCCGGCGGTAGAAGCCACCGTCTGCACGATGTTGTTCTCCTGGGCGCTGGTGTTGCCGAGCCAGCGCAGCATCGCCATGGAGATGACCACCGCAGGGATGGAGGTGGAGAAAGTGAGTCCGGCCTTGAGGCCGAAGTAGACGTTGGCGGCGGTGAACACCACGGTGAGTACCCCGCCGATGATCAACGCGCGCAGCGTCAGCTCGATGCGCTGCTCCGTCGCGCCACGCAGGCTGAGCTCGGCGCTCGATTCCGTGTTCATAGCCTTGACCCCCCAGTATTGATGTTTTGTCCAGCGTGTCAGGCGCGCGCGCGCAGCGCCTCCTCGAGCGCCGCCGTGAGCGGCTTGAGGAAGAAGGCCTCCTCCGGCATGAGATGCGCCTCGATCCCGTGCCGCTCGAGCGCCGCGGCTACCACCGGGCCGACCGCCGCGACCAGCGTGCGCGAGAGTGCGGCGCTCACCTCTCCCGCGGGCGCGACGACGAACAACCGCTCGACCTGCGGCGTGCTGGTGAAGGCGATGGCGTCCACCGTACCCGCGGCCAGCCGCTCGAGCAGGCGGTGCACCGCGGCAT
>DASPOP010000243.1:0-10989 GCA_035625955.1 Steroidobacteraceae bacterium
GCATTGCAGGGCGCGACGGTGTGGCGCGTCGACGGGCTCATCAACGACTGCGCGCGGCTCGTGGGCCTCGGTAAGGAGCGCTTCGGCTGGTTCGACATGTCGACGCTCAAGGAGCTCTACCGGATCGAGGGCAAGAAGACCATGGGGCTCGAGCTCGCGGCCCAGATGCAGTGGCGGCTGCCGGATGTGGTGTTCTACCCGACGGGCGGCGGCACCGGCCTCATCGGCATGTGGAAGGGATGGCAGGAGCTCGCCGCGCTCGGGTGGATCGAGGGTCCGATGCCGCGCCTCGTCGCGGTGCAGTCCACCGGCTGCGCGCCGATCGTGCGTGCCTGGGACGCGGGCGCCGAGAGCGCCACGCCGTGGGAGAATGCGCACACCATCGCTTCCGGAATCCGGGTTCCGGCGGCGATCGGCGATTTTCTCATGCTGCGCGCGCTGCGCGAGACCCGGGGCTTCGCGCTCGCGGTGGAGGACGCCGACATCGAGCGCGCCCGGCGCGAAGTGGCGGCGAAGGATGGGTTGCTGCTGTCTCCCGAAGGGGCGGCGACCTATGCCGCGTATCTCGCCGCGGCGCGGCGCGGGCAGCTCGCCGCGGGCGACCGCGTGGTGCTGTTCAACTGCGCGAGCGGGCTCAAGTATCCGATGCCGCCGGTGACCGCGCGCATGGACCTGCGCGCACCTTTTGCCGACCTCCCGCCGCCGTCAGGGTGACCAGCTCCAGTCGGCCGCGCTGTTGCGGCAGCCGCCGCCGCCGCCGCCGGTCCAGGCGCGCCCGCGGATCGCGCGGCCGCTGGCCGCCCCGGTCGCGACCTCGTGGCGCAGCGCGCGCACGCCGTTGATCCAGACATCGCCGACGCCGGTGGCCAGCTGCTGCGGCTGTTGATAGGTGGAGTGGTCCTGGACCTTCGCCGGATCGAACACCACGATGTCGGCGAAGTAACCCTGGCGCAGCTCGCCGCGCTCGCTCAGGGAGAGCGTCGCCGCCGGCAGCGCCGCGAGCTTGTGAATCGCCTGCGGCAGCGTCAGCACCTTCTCCTCGCGCACGTAATGCGCCAGCACGCGCGCGAAGTTGCCGTAGGTGCGCGGGTGGCGGCTCGACTTGAGGAACACGCCCTCGGGCGCCGGCGCATCCGCATCCGAGTCGAAGCTGACCCAGGGGAGCGCGACCTCGCGCCGGATGTTGTCGTCGGACATGAGGAAGTACGCGACCTCGACGCGCGAGCCATCCTCGATGACCAGATCGATGGCGGCATCCTGCTCGCTCACGCCGCGCGCCCTGGCGACCTCGGCCAGCGTCCTGCCGGTGAGCGGCTTCAACGCCGGATTCTTGAAGCCGAGGAGCAGCGTGCCGCCGGCGCCGGCCGCGAGCATCAGGTTCTCCCAATCGGAGGCGGGATTACGCATGTCGGCGATGAGCCGGGCGCGGGTCGCCGGATCCTTCATGCGTGCGATCCAGGCCTCGAGCCCGCCGTCCTGCACCCAGGGCGGCATAGCGGCATCGAGCCCGGTGGCGCCGGCGGTGTAGACGTACATGTCGGCGGTGATGCGCACGCCGGAGACGCGCGCCGCCGCCACCGCCTTGATCAGCGCATCGAGCTTGCCCCAGTTGCGCTTGCCGGCCTGCTTGAGGTGATAGATCTCGGCCGGGGCGCCCGAAGCGCGCGCGATGTCGACCGTCTCCTGCACCGCTTCCAGCAGCCGATCGCCTTCGCTGCGCATGTGCGCGCTGTAGATGCCGCCGCAGCGCGCCGACTCCTGCGCGAGCGCGATGAGCTCGGGCGTCCGGGCGTAGTCGTTGGGACTGTAAATGAGGGCGGTGGTGACTCCGACCGCGCCCTGCTCCATCGCCTGGTGCACCAGGGTGCGCATCTCGCCGAGCTGCTCGGCGCTCGGCTGCACGTCGCGCTCGCCGAGCACGTAGGTGCGCACCGTGCCGGCGCCGACGTAGGAGGCCACATTGGGTGAAATGCCGCGCTTCTCGAGCTTGGCAAGGTATTCCCCGAGCGTGGTCCAGTCGATCTCGTACCTGATGTCTCCCTGGCGCTGCAGCCCGAGGCGCTTCATCTCCGGCGACAACGGGCCCATGGAGTCCTCTCCCAGCACCTCGAGCGTGACCCCCTGGCGCAGATCGCTCAGCGCCCGCCCGTCGATCAGCAGCGATTCCTCCGGGTGCGCCAGCATGTTGATGAAGCCCGGCGCCACCGCCTTGCCGCGCGCCGCGAACTCCTCGGCGCTGCGCCCGGGCGCGTGCGGTCCGACGTAGACGATGCGGTCGCCGCGGATGGCGACGTCGCCCGTGAACGGCGCGCCTCCGGATCCGTCGTAGACGGTGCCGCCGCGGATTACCACGTCATAAGCCGCCGGTGGCGCCGCGGCGGCGGGCGGCGCGGCGGGCGCGGTGCCGCAGCCGAGCGTCAATGCGAGCAGTGCGAGAGCGCGGTATCTCATGGATGTTGCTCCGCCGTCTGGATCTCGCCGCGCCAGGCGCGGCGCTCGGTACGCCTCAGTGCGAAAGGTCGCGGATCGATGGCCGTCGGCGCGCCGGAGATCAGCTGCGCCAGCAGCGAGGCGGAGCCCGCCGCCTGCGTCCAGCCGAGATGGCCGTGTCCGGTGTTGACGTAGAGCCCGGCAACGGAGGTCGCACCGATGTAGGGCCGGCCGTCGGCCGACATCGGGCGCAGGCCGCACCAGGCCCGCGCGCTCGAGCGGTCGACCGTGCGCGCGAGCGTCGGGCTCAGGGCCGCCAGCAGCCGCCACAGGGCCTGCACCCGCCCCGGGCGTAGGCTCAAGTCCCAGCCGCTGAACTCGGCGGTGCCCGCCAGGCGCAGCGTCGCGCCGAGCGGCGTCATCACCGCGTGCAGCGAATCGTCCGAGAGCGCATGCCGCGGACCTGAGTCCGGGTCGATGGGCACCGAGAGCGAGTAGCCCTTCACCGGCCTGACGTGCACGCGCACCCCACAGGCCGCAAGCAGCGCGGTCGACCACGGGCCTCCGGCCATCACGACGTGCGCGCCCGGCACGAAGCCGGCGGCGGTCTCGACTCCCCCGGCGCGGCCGGCGGTCACGCGTAGCGCGCGCACCGCAGTATTGACCGCGACCTTCACGCCGCGCGCCTCGAGCCGCGCGCGCAGGCCCCGGCAGAACAGCAGCGCGTCGCCGCTCTCGTCCGCCGGAAAGTGAATGGCGCCGACCAGGTCGCCGCGGATCTCATCGAGCAGCGGCTCGAGCCGCGCCGTAGCGGCCGGGTCGAGCGGCTCACCGATCAGCCCGAGGGGCGCGAGCGAGCGCACCTCGGCCACCGCCTGTTGGAATGAGTGCGGATTGCGGTACACCTCGAGCGTACCGCGCGTCCCCAGCGCGTACTCGAGGTCGAGCGCCGCGCGCCAGGCCCGCAGCCGCTCGAGGCTGTAGGCGCACAGGCGGTAGTTGGCCTGCATCGAGGTCTGATAGGAGCGCGGCGCCGAGGCGGCGAGGAAGCGCAGGCCCCAGCCGAAATAGCCGGGGATGGCCCGCGGCCGCAGCAGCATCGGCGCGTCCTCGCGCCCGAGCCAGCGCAGCAGCTGCCAGTGCACGCCGGGCGCGTTCCAGGGATCCGGCATCGAGGGCGTGAGGATCCCGCCGTTGGCGAAGCTGGTCTCGAGCCCGACATCCTCGCGCCGCTCGAGCACCTGCACCGTGTAGCCGGCCTCGTGCAGCGCGTAGGCGCTCGAGAGGCCCGCGAGGCCGCCGCCCACCACGATGACGTCGCCGCGACTCATGACCGGGACCTATTCGATGGCGGTCGCCGACCGGGCGCGCTCGCGCAGCACGAACTTCTGGATTTTTCCGGTGGAGGTCTTCGGAATCTCCTCGAAGCGCACCTCGCGCGGCACCTTGTAGTGCGCGAGCAGTCCGCGGCAATGGGCGATCAGCTCCTCGGCGGTCGCCGCGGCGCCGGCTTTGAGCTCGACGTAGGCGAGCGGCGATTCGCCCCATTTGGGATCGGGCCGCGCCACCACCGCGCACACCATGACGGCCGGATGGCGGTAGAGCGCATCCTCGACCTCGAGCGAGCTGATGTTCTCGCCGCCCGAGATGATGATGTCCTTGCTGCGGTCGCGGATCTTCACGTAGCCATCCGGCTCCAGCACGCCGAGATCGCCGCTGTGAAACCAGCCGCCGGCAAAGGCTTCAGCGGTTGCCTGCGGGTTCTTGAGATAGCCCTTCATCACGATGTTGCCGCGGAACATGACCTCGCCCAGGGCCTCGCCATCGGCCGGCACCGCCCTCATGGTCTCCGGATCGAGCACCGCCATCGCCTCCTCGAGCACGTAGCTGACCCCCTGGCGGCCGTTGAGGCGCGCCTGGTCGGCGACGCTCGCCTCCGCCCAGCTGGCGCGCCTGGCCGCGACCGCCGCCGGTCCGTAAGTCTCGGTGAGTCCGTAGACGTGGGTCAGATCGAAGCCGATGCGCTGCATGCCCTCGATCATCGCCACCGGCGGCGCCGCCCCTGCGACCAGCGCCCTGACCCGCTGCGTGATCCCCGCGCGCCACTCCGGCGGGGCGTTGATCAGCATGTTGTGCACGATCGGAGCGCCGCAATAGTGGTCCGCGCCGTGGAGGCGCATCGCATCGAGGATGGCGCGCGCCTCCACCTTGCGCAGGCACACGTGCGTCCCGCCGAGCATGGCCACGGTCCAGGGAAAACACCAGCCGTTGCAGTGAAACAGCGGCAGCGTCCAGAGGTAGCGTGGAAACTGCGGCATGCTCCAGCACAGGGCATTCGAGGCAGCGTTGAGATAGGCCCCGCGGTGATGCGTCACCACCCCCTTGGGGTTGCCGGTGGTCCCGGAGGTGTAGGAGACCGCGATCGCGTCCCATTCGTCCGCCGGGCCATCGAGGCGCTCGAGCGGATCGTGGGCGGCGAGCAGCGCCTCGTACTCGAGCGTGCCGAGCCGCTCCCCCGGTCCCGCATATTCCGCATCGCAGACATCGATCACGACGGGTGTGCGGCCGTGCTCCGTGCGCAGAATGCCGAGCGCGCGCGCCATGACCGGCGCGAACTCGCGATCGGTGATCAGGACCGCGGCCTCGCAGTGCTGCATCTGCCAGGCGAGCAGCGCTGCGTCGAGACGGGTGTTGAGCGTATGGATCACGGCGCCGAGCGCGGGCACGGCGTAGTGCACCTCGATCATCTCGGGCGTGTTACCGAGCATCGCGGTGACCGTGGTGCCGCGCCCAGCCCCGAGCGCGCGCAGCGCGGCCGCGAGCCGCGCGCTGCGCTCGTGCGTCTCGCGCCAGCTGTAGCGGCGATTGCCGTGCACTACGGCCGGCAGGTCGCCGTAAACTGAAGCGCTGCGCCCGACGAAGCTCACCGGCGACAGCGGCACGTAGTTGGCGGCGTTCTTGTCGAGGAACTCGTCGTAGATGCTCATGAGGGCTCAGCGGCCCGCGAAGCCGTCGTTGAACTTGACGGCGGCGTGCGAGCCGTCGCAGTAGGGCTTGTTCCGGGACGCGCCGCAGCGGCACAGGGTGACGCGGTTGCGGACCTCGTAGGCAAAGCCGTCGGCGGCGATGACCGGTATCCCGCCGCGCAGCCATAGCGGCCCGCTTACTCCCTCGGGAGGATCCTCGATCACCCCGATCGAGACCGGCAACTGATGCTCGATGGGCTTGCCGGTGGCCCGGTCCCATGCAACCAGGCGCCCCGATGGGCAGTTGTTCACCTGGCGCACGAAGGTCGCGCGCACCTTCACCTGCTCGGTGTGCTCGACCTGGTTCCACACCTGACCGTTCGGGTCGCAGAAACGCGCGAACGCACACAGGGACTGCGCATCCGAGAGGGCGAGCATGGCGCCCTCCGTCAGCTGCGCCTGCTCGCGATAGGGCTGGCGGCTCGCGGTCTCGGTGCCATCGAACCCGATCTTCTTGTGCGTGCCGTCGCAGAAGGGCTTGTTGGCCGAATGCCCGCAGCGGCAAAGCGCGTAGCTCTCCTGCGGCGGGAAGGGATCAGTTTCCCGCCAGCTCTCCGAGCCGCCTTCCGCGTCGGCGACGATGGTCTGCCGCGCGAGGGGCACGGCGCCGCTCACGAGGTACGGCCCGTTCTTCGTGACGACCACCCGTGGCTCGCCTCTGGACTTCGTCATGGATGACTCCCCCGGACCTGCTCTCTTGTTGGATCGTCCGCGGCGCTGAAGCGCCTAGACTGTACCAA
Source organism: Steroidobacteraceae bacterium (assembly GCA_035625955.1). Classification (GTDB taxonomy): domain Bacteria; phylum Pseudomonadota; class Gammaproteobacteria; order Steroidobacterales; family Steroidobacteraceae; genus 13-2-20CM-66-19. The sequence goes on from DASPOP010000243.1 coordinate 6,197, forward strand.
GCGCGTGCGCGCCACAAGGGTATGGCCCGCGCCCGGCTGCCGGGCGAATAATGCGCCCCGGCACGTCCGCCCCAGCGGGTGCGAAGCGGAGCAGATCATGGCCAAGAAGACCCCTGCCGCGCCTCCGGTACCGAGGCTCGGCAAGCACCATTACGCGCGCGAGCTGCGCCGGCTGCAGATCGAGCTGGTGAAGCTCCATCGCCACGTCATCGCCCGCGGGCGCAAGGTACTGGTGATCCTCGAAGGGCGCGACGCCGCGGGCAAGGACGGCAGCATCAAACGCATCGCCGAGCACCTGAGCCCGCGCGAGGTGCGGGTAGTGGCGCCCGGCAAGCCGAGCGACCGCGAGGAGACCGAGTGGTACTTCCAGCGCTTCACCGTGCATCTGCCGGCGGCCCAGGAGATCGTGCTGTTCAACCGCAGCTGGTACAACCGCGCCGGCGTCGAGTACGTCATGCGGTTCTGTACGCGCGCCGAGCACGAGGCCTTCCTCGAGTCAGTTCCGGGCTTCGAGCGGATGCTGGTGCGCTCAGGCATCCACCTCCTCAAGTATTACCTCGACATCAGCCGCCCCGAGCAGGCGCAGCGGCTGCGCGCGCGGCGCCGCGATCCGCTCAAGCAGTGGAAGCTGAGCCCCGTGGACGAGGCGGCGCAGCGGCGCTGGAGCGACTACAGCCGCGCCCGCGACCAGATGTTCCTGCGCAGCCACACGCGCGAGGCGCCGTGGATGGTGGTGCGCGCCGACGACAAGCACCAGGCGCGGCTCAACGTCATCCGCGACATACTGGCGCGGGTGCACGCGCCGGACGTTGCGCGCACGCTCGCGCGTCCCGATGCACGCGTGCTGCGCGAGTTCAGCGAGCCGCTGCTCACCAGCGGGTGGGTGGCGCGCTGAAGTCAGGCGGCGAGCGCTGCGGAACGCGGCAGACGGTGTTGGATGCCCAGCAGGATGTTGTAAAAGCAGCCGCCGCGGCCCGCGCCTTTGGTTACAATGCCGCACCCGCATGACCGAGCCACGCGCCGCCACGCCCTCCTTCGCCGTCCAGGCGCTGATGTACGTCGGTCTGGCGTTCGTCATGCTGGGCAACTACTACGGCTACGACTCCGTGGCTCCGGTCGCCGAGCAGCTGTCGCGCGAGCTGCACTTCAGCGACACGCAGATCGGCACGCTGAACGCGATCTACAGCCTGCCCAACATCTTCCTGGTGGTGGTGGGCGGCGTGCTCGTGGACCGCTTCACCGCGCGGCGCATGGCGGTGCTCACCACCGCGCTGTGTCTGGCCGGCGCCGTGGTGACCGCCCTCGGCGCGCAATTCCCGGTAATGGCGAGCGGGCGGCTGCTGTTCGGGATCGGCTCCGAGACGCTCGCGGTCGTCACCACGGTAGCGCTCGCGCAGTGGTTCACCGGCCGCTACTTCGCGCTGCTGTTCGCGCTCAACCTGTCGCTGGCGCGCCTCGGCTCCTACCTCGCCGACCGCTCGCCGTCCTTCGCCCATGGTCTGTACGCACAGGGCTGGCAGCCGCCGATGTGGCTCGCAGTCGGCTTCGCGGTGGTCGCTTTCGCGGGAGCGCTGGTCTACTACTGGCTGGATCGGCGCGAAGCGCCGCGCGGGACGCTGGCGCTGCCGCCGCCCTCCGAGCGCATCGACTGGCGTCATCTGCTGACTTTCCGCGCCGAGTACTGGCTGCTGGTCGCCACCTGCGTGACCTTTTACTCGGTCATCTTTCCGTTCCGCAGCACTTTCGCCATCAAGTATCTGCAGCAGGCTCAGGGACTGACGCTCGATGCCGCCAGCACACTCAACAGCTACGTGTTTCTGGCCGCGGTGTTCGCCACCCCGGTGTTCGGCTTCATCCTTGACCGCACCGGACGCAACGCGCCGCTGCTCGCCGCCGGCGCGCTGCTCCTGCCGCTGAGCTTCCTGGTGCTGGCGGCGGTGCCCGGCGGTGCCGGGCTTTCGACCGCGCTGCTCGGCGTGAGCTTCTCTTTCCTGCCCGCGGTGCTCTGGCCGACGGTCGTGCGCTACGCGCCGCCTGAGCACCTCGGCACCGCCTACGGTCTCATGACCACGCTGCAGAACGCGGGGCTGTTCGGCGCGAACCTCATCGCCGGCTACCTCAACGACACCAGCGGCGCCAGCGCCGCCAACCCGGGAGGCTACGCTCCCATGCTGTGGTTCTTCGGTTTGCTGAGCCTGGCGGCGTTCCTCTGCACGCTGCTGCTGTGGCTGCTCGATCACGGCGCCGCCGGCCGGCCGGCGGCGGCGGGTGATGGCGGCGGCTGACCTGACACCGGCCATGGGCTGGCTGACTCCGCTGTTCGTATTCGCGGTGCTGGCGGGCCTCACCCTCGAGCTGTGGCTCGCGCAGCGCCAGGCCGCCACCGTCGCGCGCCATCGCGGCATGGTGCCGGAGGCGTTTGCGGCCAGCATTTCCGCCGACGAGCACGCCCGGGCGGCCGATTACACCATCGCCAAACTGCGCCTCGGCCGCATCAGCTCAATCGTGGACGCAGCGCTGGTCCTCGCTCTCACCGTCGGCGGCGGCCTCGCGGCCATGGATGCTCTCTGGCGCCGGTCGCATCTCGCCGAGCCCTGGCTCGGAGTCGCGGTGATCGCCTGCATCGTGCTGCTGATCCGTCTGGTGAGCCTGCCGCTGTCGCTGTGGCGCACCTTCGCCCTCGAGGCACGCTTCGGCTTCAACCGCACCACCGCCGCGCTTTACCTCAGCGATCTCGCCAAGAGTCTGGCGCTCGCCGTGGTGCTCGGCGGGCCGCTGCTGCTGGCGACGCTCTGGCTGATGCAGCGTGCCGGCCGCTGGTGGTGGCTCGCGGCATGGGGTCTGTGGCTCGCGGTCATGTTCGTGATGGCCTGGGCGTGGCCGGCGTTCATCGCCCCGCTCTTCAACCGCTTCGCGCCGCTCGGCGATCAGGCGCTGAAGTCGCGCATCGAGGCGCTGCTCGCGCGCTGCGGCTTTGCCTCCAAGGGCGTGTTCGTCGTCGACAGCTCACGCCGCTCGAGCCACGGCAACGCGTATTTCACCGGGATCGGCCGGCACAAGCGCATCGTGTTCTTCGACACGCTGCTCGAGACGCTCGGCCACGGAGAGGTGGAAGCCGTGCTGGCGCACGAGCTCGGCCACTTCCGCCTGAAGCATGTGGCTAAGCGGCTGCTGGTCTCGGTAGCGGCCACCTTCGCCGGACTCGCGCTGCTCGGCTGGCTGGCGACCCAGCCGGGTTTCTACCACGCATTGGGCGTGCCGACACCCTCCGCGCACGCCGCCCTGCTGCTCTTCATGCTGGCAGTGCCGGCGTTCGCTTTCTTCATCACGCCGCTCGCCTCGCTCTGGTCGCGGCGGCATGAATTCGCGGCCGATGCGTTTGCGAGCCAGCATGCCAGCGCCGCCGAGCTCGCCGACGCGCTCGTCAAGCTCCATCGCGACAACGCCAGCACGCTGACCCCCGACCCACTGTACGTGGCGTTCTATTACTCGCACCCTCCGCCGCTGGTACGCATCACACGGCTGCGGGAGCAGATGCAGACATAGGTCGGGCGAGTTCATGATGCAGCGAAGCATGCGCAGCCGATCTTCCAGGGCCATACTGTTGCCAAGGAAGCCACGAGCAAGGGCTCCTTAACACCAACAAGAACCATCGGGGAGAAGCCTCATGAATCACTCAGTGTGGAGAGTGCTCGCTGCCGTCTCGGCATTCGGACTATTGGGCGCGGCGACGGCTCCGGCGCCCGCGCAGACTGCCGAAGTGAAAGAAAAGCCGCGGATGTATACCTACGAGTCGTGGTGGGTGATCCCGCGTGCGCGCTGGGGAGAGGTGGATAAGGAGAACGCCGGCTCGAACCAGAAGATCCTCGGGCCCGCGCTCGCCGATGGCACCCTGCTCGGCTACGGCGACGATGAGAGCCTGGTGCACACCGCGGATGGGCCGACCCACGACAACTGGTGGCAGGCCAGCTCGATGGCTGGGCTGTTGAAGGTGCTCGAAGCCTTCTACAAGAGCGGCACCGTCGCTTCCCCGGTCCTGGTGAGCTCGACCAAGCACTGGGACGGCGTATTCGAAAGCCGCTTCTACAACTGGAAAGCGGGCTCCTGGAAAGGGGCCTACGGACGCGCGTCCACCTGGAAGCTGAAAGCCGACGCACCCAACGATGCGGTCGACATACTCAGCAAGAACCTGTTCGTGCCGTTGCTGGAGAAGCTGCTGGCCGACGGCGCCATCGTCGAATACGAAATCGACGAAGAGTCGATCCACACGGATTCGCCCGACTTGTTCTTCGTCTACATCATGGCACCGACTGCCGCTGGCCTCGACAAGTTCAATGCTGCGGTCAGCGACGGTCTGAAAAACGCCCCACTGACCGGACCGGCGTTCGCGTCGATGATCGACTTTGCGCCGCACCGCGACCAGCTGGTTCGCGCCAACGCGACTTACAGATAAGCAGAGACTCAGTCACGACCACTCGCCCCCAGGGTGCGCGGCATCGCGCACCCTGGGCGTCCCGTAGTGCAGCGACGTAAGCCGCGCCTCATCAGCACGGCGCGCTTCAGATAGCTTGCTGACGCAAAGACCGGAGTGATCAGCTGCGTTTTCTGGGACCGGCTACGCCCAACTCAGCCAGCAATCGTTCTGCAGTCTGGGTAAATCGCTCGGGCTTCTCAAAGGAACGAGCCAGCAACATCGCCCCTTCAAGGCCGGCGGTGAGCATGCGCGCCATCTCCAATGACGTGCCTTCGTATTGCAAGGCTCCGTTCACCCGACCCTGCTCCAGGTGACGTGC